>CAUVMS010000035.1:0-21623 GCA_963552815.1 uncultured Actinomyces sp.
CCGTCGTCGTCGACCTCGTAGACGTCCGAACGCACCAGCAGCAGGTCGTTGGTGGTCTTGACCGGCAGGAAGCGGGAGCGGGGCACCTCGATGGCGGTCGCACCCTCGAAGGCCTCCACCGCCGCCCCCATGGCGGTTTCCAGCTGGATGACCGGGGTCGACGATGAGTCGGCAGGATCGACCGTTTTGCTGTTCTTGATGAGCGGCAGCCCGAGGATCCCGCCCCGCTCGACCAGAGTGTCGCGCAGTACCTTGAGGTCGAACCAGAGGTTGTTGGTGTGGAAGAAGGGGTGACGGAACTGGTCGGTGAAGTAGTGCATCTGGTCCTCCGGCGTCTGTGCGGTGTCGCGCAGGATGATGCGTCCGTCGCTCTTCCGCACCGCCAGGTGCCCACCCTTGACATCAGCCGGCGTGCGACGGCACATCTCCGGCGCGTAGGGGGCGCCCGAGGCTGCGAACCAGCCCGCGATCCTCGCCGACGGCGCTGCCCCGAGGTTGTCGGAGTTGGCGGTCATGGCGTACCGGTAGCCCTTGTCCAGCAGCGCGTCCAGCAGTCCGGAGGCCAGCAGGGCGGTGTAGATGTCGCCGTGCCCCGGCGGGCACCACTCGAGCTCGGGGTCGGCCTCCCACTCCACGGGAGTCAGATCGTCTGCACGCAGCTTGGGCTCGCGATTCTGCAGGAAGTCCAGGGGCAGGCCATCGACCTGGATCTCGGGATGCCCGGCCAGCGCCTCCAGAGAGTCCTCGCGGGTGCGGAAGGAGTTCATGAGGATCAGCGGCAGGCTCACTCCGTAACGGCGACGGGCCGCCGTCACCTGGTTGACCAGCAGGTCGAGGAAGGTCTTGCCGTCACGCACCGGCAGGAGGGACTTGGCGCGGTCCAAGCCCATCGAGGTGCCCAGGCCACCGTTGAGCCGGATGAGGACCGTCTTGCTCAGTGCCTCTCGAGCCTCTTCCTCACTGACCTCGACGTCGGAGAGAGAGTCGATCTGCGTGAGTGGCTCAATGGTCTCCTCGGGAATGAGCCCGGTGGCTCCCGCCTCCAAGGACTGGTAGTAGTGCGTGAAGACCGTGATGGCCTGCTCGGCGACGCCCGCGTCGCGCATCTTATGCTGGGCAGCAGTGAGTCCGTTCTCGCTCATGGCACGTAGCCTAACCCAGCCTGACCGTTCTTGGGGCAGTTTGTTCGACTCTGTTCGTTTGTGCGAGAGTGGGCGGCCCCTAGCAGGTTCAGCAGGTTATCCACAGGGGATTCTTTCCCTTTTGCCGACGTCGACGTCTCCCCTATTCTCATTCGAGCCGGTTAAGTGACGAGCTGCCTGTCTTCAGGCACCGAGCGACTAGGAGAACCGTCATGACCATCCCACCCAACGTGGGTCCGAATGTCGCTCTGCTCCTGCAGAGACTGGACCTCATCGAGAAGAAGGTCGACTGGGTTGCGCAGCGTGTCAGCTGGCTGAGCTATAACGCCGCCGCCCAGACGCAGACAGAAGGCGACCAGCCCCCGACAGAAGAAAGCACTCCTCAGGTTTCCGTGTCGGAGGTTACTGAGAGCTACGGGGCCATTGACAGTGATGCCGCAGAGCCTTTATCCACCGACGGCTCAACCATGGCGAAGCCAATGCCACCGGTGAGCACCCCTGCGCCGGGATCCGACGCCGAGACTCCTCATGAGATGCTCAACGCTCAGGCCGTCGAGGAGGAGACCTCGCAAGGCGAGGAAGCCGCCCGGCCTGCTCCGGCCCAGGCCTCCGCCCCTCCCCGCGAGCCCAGGGCCGAGGAGCCGGTGGTCCAGCACCCTCAGGCAGCCGACCGTGCACGGCCCGAGCACGGCGCCGAGCCTTGGACCCGTCCCGCCTCAACCGGCTATGCAGCCGCCCCGACCACCAGGAGCGACGCCCGTGTACCGAACCAAGGGACGCTGTCTGCCACGAGTCACGAGCATGCTACCGATGCAGGCGATGCCGGCGAGCTTCCCGGCTGGGCACGCAGAGCGACGCAGGAGGGCAACCTTGGGCGCTACCTTCTCTCCGGCGCCGCCGCGGTACTCGTCCTGTCCGCCGGCGTCAGCCTCCTGGCCCTTGTGTGGAACTCCATTCCCGACCCGGTCAAGATCCTGACTCTCGCCCTGATCGCTTTGACAATGACGGCCGCCGGTGCCCGCCTGGGAATCAGCAAGCCCCGTTACCGCGTCGCTGCAGCAACCATCACGGGAACCGGCGGCGGACTCGGATTCGTCTCCATCGTTGGGGCCGTCCTTCTGGACGGGATGCTCAGCCCAGAACCCGCTCTGGTCCTCATGGCCTGCTGGGGACTGGTGCTCCTCGTTGTATCCCACCTGACCCGCGTGCTGTTCACCGCGGTCGTCTCCACCATTGGCGCCCTGGTCACCATCGGCTTCGCGATCAACCATGTGCTCCACCAGCCGCGCACTGCCATCGTCACGTGGTTGATGATCGGCGTCTACGTCGCGGTCCTGGCCCTCACCTGCGCGCTGCTGTCGCGGAATACGGAGCGGATGCGCCTGGCGGCCTGGTATCCGGTGACATCGATGGTGGCGTCGGTGGTCGCACTCGTCTTCGCACCGATCAGGCCGATGCTACGCATGTCCACCACTGCCGGAACCAGCATCATCCTGGCTCTGTGCCTGCTGCTGGTCTGCCAGATGATTCATGCCAGCAGACGTCTGTGGGGAATCGGCATCAAGACGGCCGGCTGGGACTGGGGCCTGGCCTCCGTGGCCCTTCTGATTACCGACCTGAACCTGCTGATAAGACAGGTGGATCTCGGAGTTGCGCACTCCGCTGTCGTCGCGACCTTCATCCTTCAGCTCCTGCTGCTGGCTGGAGCCGCGCTCGCGGTACTCGCGCCCCGCAGTCCGGACCAGTGGCGCAGCGCCATGGCAATCGGACACGCGGTGTCGGTCTTCCCCATCGCACTCGTCGGGATGACGATCATCAACGATCCCCGGGTGTATCTCCTCGTCGTGGTAACCGCGATGCTCTGCTTCCTTCCTGCGATCGTGGACGGGCGAGTGGAGCCGGCTCCGGCTCTGGCCCTGCTCGGTACCGCACCGATCCTCACACTTCCCACAACGGCGTACTCCCGAGGCGAGATCCTGTCCCTCATTGGCTCCATTGCGATGTCTGTGCTCTTGGTGGGCGTGGCTGAGGGGCTCGGTGATCGAGTCGCGCGAAGCACGCCGGCCCCCGCAGCGACTGCAGCGCCGTCACGCACACAGCCTCGGGTACTGGCCCTGCGGCTGGCACTGGCCGCCATCGTCTTCAACCTCGCGGTTCTCACTCCGACACTGGCCAACCGTCTTGTGGACGATCATTCCCAGAGCGCCCGAGCGGCCCTCCACATGGTTCCAGGCCTGACCCTGATCGCGTTCATCGCCCTGGGGGCCTTCTCCAGCGGGGCCACGCCCCTTCGGGTGCTCAGCGGTCAGTGCTGGGGATCCCGTTACCGGGTAGGCCCCCGGGGCGAGGCTCAGCCTGACCGGCACGGCTCACCGACCGGGGCGCCGGCACCGTCCTGGATCGTCTCGGGGCTTGTCACCGTCACCGCCACAGTGACGCTGTCGTGGGCTGATGACCTGACCTCCTCAACCTGGACGGTGGTCCTGGTTGCTGTCGCCCTGGGGCTGGGTGCGACCGCCACGTGGCTCCTGCTTCCGTGGGGACGACGCACGGAGGTGTGCCTGAGCCTTGCGATCGTTGACTCCTTGCTCATGTGGCTCTCGGTCATCGTGGCCACCGGCGTCGGACCGGGCTCAGTGCTCGTGTCGGTGCTGGTACTGCTGACCGGTGGAGCCTGTATCGTCTTCGGGTTCAAGGCGCGCCTGACGATCCTGCGCCACTACGGACTCACCCTGGTGCTCCTGTCCGTGCTCAAGCTCGCCGGCATCGACATGGCCTCGCAGAACTCGATCATTCGAGTCATCTCGCTGGCGGCCGCAGGCATCGTCTGCTTCGTCCTCTCACTGCTCTACAACCGCTACGCCCAGGAGCAGCGTCGTGAGCGCGGCAACGGCGCTGAGAACGCTGGAGGCCCCCGGAGGTCCGGAGAACAGCAGGCCACTGTCCTCGAGCCACCCGCCGCAGCCAGATCCGAGTGGACAGAGCGTTAGCGGCTGGCCGACTCAAGCATCGGCGCCAGGAACTGCCCGGTGTAGGACGACTCGGTGGCCGCAACCTTCTCCGGCGTTCCGGTGACGACGACGGTTCCTCCGCCCTTGCCGCCCTCGGGCCCCATATCGATGACCCAGTCGGAGTTGGCGATGACGTCGAGGTTGTGCTCGATGACCACCACGGAGTTGCCCTTGTCCACCAGCCCCTGGAGCACTCCGAGCAGTTTGCGGATGTCCTCGAAGTGCAAGCCGGTGGTCGGTTCGTCGAGGACATAGATGGTCCGGCCGGTGGAGCGACGCTGGAGCTCGGTGGCGAGCTTGACGCGCTGGGCCTCACCACCGGAGAGCGTGGTGGCCGACTGCCCCAGCCGCACGTATCCCAGCCCCACCTCGACCAGGGTATTGAGGTGGCGGGAGATGACCGAGGAGGCTGAGAAGAAATCCGCGGCCTGGTGGATGGTCATGTCCAGGACGTCGGCAACCGTCTTGTCCTTGTATCGGATCTCCAGGGTCTCCCGGTTGTATCGGGCGCCGTGGCAGACCTCGCAGGGCACATAGACGTCGGGCAGGAAGTTCATCTCGATCTTGAGCGTGCCGTCTCCCTTGCAGGACTCGCAGCGCCCGCCCTTGACATTGAAGGAGAAGCGCCCAGGCCCGTATCCGCGGACCTTCGACTCGGGCACGGCTGCGAAGATCTTGCGGATGTGGTCCCACACCCCGGTGTAGGTGGCGGGATTGGACCTGGGAGTGCGCCCGATCGGCGACTGGTCGACGTGGACGACCTTGTCGAGGTGCTCCACCCCCCGCACCGTCTTGTGCCTACCGGGCACGCCGCGGGCACGGTTGAGCCGGTTGGCGAGCACCTGGTAGAGGATGGAGTTGACCAGAGAGGACTTGCCCGAGCCTGACACCCCCGTCACGGCGGTCAGCACGCCGAGCGGGAAGGAGACGGTGACGTCCTTGAGATTGTTCTCCCGGGCGCCGACGACGGTGACCTCGCGGTCCTTGTCCCGTTTGCGCCGTTTGGCGGGGATCGTGATCTGGCGCCGCCTGGCCAGGTAGTCGCCGGTGATGGAGCCCTCGGCCCCAGCCAGGCCCGCAACGTCGCCGGAGTAGACGACCTCACCGCCCAGCTCGCCGGCTCCGGGGCCGATGTCGACGATCCAGTCGGCCGAGCGGATGGTGTCCTCGTCATGCTCGACGACGATGAGCGTGTTACCCAGGTCCCGCAGTCGCTGGAGGGTCTCGATGAGGCGGGTGTTGTCGCGCTGGTGCAGGCCGATACTGGGCTCGTCCAGGACGTAGAGGACGCCCACCAGGCCTGAGCCGATCTGGGTGGCCAGGCGGATGCGCTGGGCCTCGCCTCCGGAGAGCGTGGCTGCACCGCGGGCCAGGCTGAGGTAGTCCAGCCCCACGTCCACCAGGAAGCCGAGGCGCGCGTTGATCTCGGTCAGGACGCTGCCCGCGATCTGGGCGGCCTGGCCGGTGAGGTTGAGGTCTGCGAGGAAGTCCCGGGCCTCACTGATGGGCAGCTCGCACAGCTGGGCGATGGAGAGCCCGCCCACACGCACGGCCAGTACCTCGGGCTTGAGCCGGGCTCCGTCGCAGACGGGGCAGGGGATCTCGCGCATGTAGGCCTGGTAGCGCTCGCGGGACCAGTCGGACTCAGTCTCGTCGTGCTTGCGCATGACGTAGTCGAGCACGCCCTCGAATCCGGTGGAGTAGATGCGTTCGCGCCCCCAGCGGTTGCGGTAGGTGACCTTGACCTCATAGTCCTTGCCGCGCAGGATCGCCTCCCGGGCGCGCGCCGGCAGTGCTCGCCAGGGGGTGTCGACGTCGAAGGAGAGCTCCTTACCCAGGGCCTCGAGCTGACGGGTGAAGTACTTCTGGTGGCTCGACCAGGGGGCGACGGCGCCCTCGGCCAGGGTGAGCTCCTCATCGGGGACGACGAGCTCGGGGTCCACCTCGAGCCGGGTCCCGATGCCCGTGCAGGCGGGGCAGGCGCCGTAGGGGGCGTTGAAGGAGAAGGTGCGTGGCTCCATCTCGTCGAGGGCCAGGGGGTGCTCGTTGGGACAGGCCCGTTTCTCGGAGTAGCGGCGCTCCCTGTCGGGATCGTCGTCTGGCAGGTCGACCTGCTCGATGATGATCAGCCCCTCGGCCAGCCCGAGAGCCGTCTCGACCGAGTCGGTGAGGCGCTGACGAATACCCTCGCGGACGACGAGGCGGTCGACAATGACCTCGATGTCGTGCTTGAGACGCTTGTTGAGCGTCGGAGGGCTGTCGAGGCGCTCGACGGCGCCGTCGACGCGCACCCGGTTGAAGCCGCGTCCGCGCAGCTCGGTGAAGAGCTCGGAGTACTCGCCCTTGCGGCCCCGCACCACGGGGGCGAGTACCTGGAAGCGGGTACCCTCGGGCAGGGAGCGGACCTGGTCGACGATCTGCTGGGGGGTCTGGGAGGAGATGACCGCGTCGCAGACGGGGCAGTGCTGGATACCCGCACGGGAGTAGAGCAGGCGCAGGTAGTCGTAGACCTCCGTCACCGTGCCCACCGTGGAGCGGGGGTTGCGCGAGGTGGACTTCTGGTCGATGGACACGGCCGGGCTCAGGCCCTCGATGAGCTCGACGTCGGGCTTGTCCATCTGGCCCAGGAACTGACGGGCGTAGGAGGACAGGGACTCCACGTAGCGGCGCTGCCCCTCGGCGAAGATCGTGTCGAAGGCGAGGGAGGACTTGCCCGAACCGGACAGGCCGGTGAAGACGATCATCGTGTCTCGTGGCAGGTCCAGGTCAACGCCCTTGAGATTGTGCTCGCGGGCCCCACGGATGATGAGAGAGTCGTTCACGGGATTCGAGTCTAGGGGCTTGTCGCTACTACCGCGCGATCGCACACGTGTTCGACGCGTCTCATCGCAACGATGCCGGAAGGGACATCGGAAGAATACCCACGCCCTTGTGTTTCGAGCCCTGGCCGGCACTGCCCGCCCTATGCTGAACCCATGAGCAAGATCTACGCCGTCGAGTACCACTACGTCACCGACAAGGATGAGGAGATGGCCGCCGTGCGTCCCTCGCACCGCGCGTTCAACGGTCGTCTGGCCGATGAGGGCCGGCTGCTGGCCGCCGGCCCCTACGTAGGCACCCACGACGCCCTCATCGTCGTGCGGGCCGATGACGAGGCCGGCGCGCTGGCCCTGCTCGAGGAGGACCCCTTTCACCGGGCCGGCTACATCACCGAACGCATCCCGCGCGAGTGGAACCCGGTCATCGGGGTCCTGGCCTGAGCCGGCAGGAAGCTGCTGCTGAGCGGGCAGTAAAGCTGGAACAGGGCCGGCTCATGTCATGACGGCCCTTGCTCCCGTCCAGCCAGGCCGGGAGCATGGGCTCATGGTTTCCTCTCAGTCCTCCGCCATCCCGCACGAGTCCCAGTTCGCCCACCCCTCCTCTCTGACAGGACGTCTCCTTCTGCGCAGCATGAACATCGCGCACGCTCGCCTGCACCGGTGGGGACTGAAGGCGGCGGGGATCCAGCCCAGTGACAAGGTGCTCGACGTCGGCTGCGGGGGCGGCAAGGCCCTTGCCCGGATCCTCGCGCAGACTCGTCGTGAGGTGGCCGGCATCGACCACTCCCCCGAGGCGGTTGAGACCAGCAGGCGTGTCAACCGCGCCGCCGTTGCCTCCGGGCGTCTGCGGGTCCTGGAAGGATCCGTTGACGAGCTGCCTTTCCGTGATGGCTTCTTCGACGTGGTGACGGCATTTGAGACCACCTACTTCTGGCCGGACCTGCAGGCGGGCCTCTTTGAGATCCGCCGCGTCCTGGGTCATAGTGGGCGGCTGGTGATCGCCAACGAGTACGCCGACCGGCCGGCGGCAGGGCAGTGGGCGGATCGTCTGGGGATGAATATCCCTGACGGCGATGCCCTCACCGGCCTCGCCTACGAGGCCGGGTTCCTCACGGTCGACGTCAGCGCCCACCCCCACCACAGGTGGCTTCGTCTCGTCGCCGCGAGGTAGCAGCCAGGCAATGCTCCTCTCAGCCGTGTCCGCGCACGATCCGGCGCCGTACGAGGTGAACCAGCTCGATTCCGACGACGGCCAGACAGGCCATGAGCAGGACGACCCACCACACCCCGGGGGTGGGCCAGGCCAGGAGGAAGAAGGCGCGTACAGGCGGGGCGACGACGCCGAGCACCGCAATCATCCCCATGAGAACCACCAGCCCCAAGCGCCAGCTGGACAGAGGCCGGGCCGTGAGCGTGAGCAACCACAGCCCGCACGTGATGAGAACCAGAGTGGTCGCCGTGGTCACCTGGGCGCGAGGGGCATGAGTGAGCGTCAGCCAGAGGTAGGTGGCCAGGGTGACGGTTCCCGCCATGAGCCCCGCAGGCACGCACAGGCTGAGCACCCGACCGAGGAATCCCGCCCGGTAACGCTGCGAGCTCGGAGCCATGGCCAGGACGAAGGCGGGGATCCCGATCGTCAGCGAGGAGACGACCGTGAACTGGCGGGGCAGGAAGGGGTAGGCGACTGCCGTGGCCGCCACGACCACGGCGATGAGCGAGGCGTAGATGGTCTTGGCCAGGAACAGGGAGGCGATGCGCTCGGTGTTGGCCATGACGCGGCGCCCCTCGGCCACAACTCCGGGCAGGGCGGAGAACTGCCCCTTGAGCAGCACAAGACGGGCCACTGCCTTCGTGGCCGGAGCCCCGTTGCCCATGGCGATCCCCAGGTCGGCGTCCTTGAGGGCTAGGGCGTCGTTGACACCGTCCCCGGTCATCGCGACGACGTGACCGCGCGACTTCAGCGCTCGCACCAGTGCCCGCTTCTGCTCGGGCGTGACCCGCCCCAGGACGCTGGCCCCCTCCACCGCATCGGCCAGGCGCTCCAGATCCTCGTCCGTCTCCTGTCCGCTGCCCGACCCCACCGGGAGAGTGCGCGCGTCCAGGGCCACGAGCTCGCCGCCGTTGGGTGCGGTGACTCCGGCTTGGCGGGCGACGGCAGCCACCGTCTCGGGACTGTCACCGGAGATGACCTTGGCCTCCACGCCCTGCAGACGGAAATAGGCGAGGGTCTCCTCGGCGTCGGGGCGGATCTCCTCGATGAGGACGATGATCCCGGCGGCCTCCAGACTCTCAGGCAGCTGCGGTTCGTCCTCCCCCGGGGCCAGCGTCCAGGTCGACGTCGATCGAGCCAGGGCGACGACGCGCACTCCCCGAGCAGCGATCTGGCGAGCACGCTCCAGGACCGGCTCGCTGTGCTTCGCCAGGACGATCTCGGGGGCCCCGAGCACCCAGGTGGTCTCAGAGGCGTTGTCACGGAAGGCGGACCACTTACGGCGCGAGGAGAAGGGAACCGACTCGATGCGGCCCGGATCCCCCTCACCGGCCGCCGTCAGCGCCTTCTTCATGCCCTGCTCGCCGAACTGCCCGGGCTCCCTGAGCCCGTCCCTGATGGCGTCGGCGGTGGCGTTGGCGTCCCCCACGCTGCTGAGCACGGCGAGTGCCGAGAGCACGTCGGGCGGCGCCTGTCCGCCGTCGGCCCCCAGGATCTCACCCAGGCGGATACGGCCGGTTGTGATGGTGCCGGTCTTGTCCAGGCACAGGGTGTCGACCCGGGCCAGGACCTCGACGGCGGGCAGCTCCTGGACCAGGACGTTGCGCCTGGCCAGGGCCAGGGAGGCGGTGGCGAAGTTGACGGAGGTCAGAAGCACCAGTCCCTGGGGCACCATGCTGACCACGCCCGCGATCCCGGCGACGACCGCGTGACGCCACGCACCGCTGCTCCAGGCCTCACTGATGCCCCCGCTCAGACGCAGCTGGGACCACATGAGAACCAGGGCCACGGGCACGATCGCCCAGCTGATCCAGTGGAGCACCCGGTTGGTTCCGGCCTGCAGCTCACTGACGACGAGTGAATACCTGCGAGCCTCCCGGGCGAGCCGGTGGGCGTAGGCGTCCCCACCGACGGCAGTGGTTCGGAACAGTCCCGTCCCGGCTGTCACGGTGGTCCCGGACATGACCCGGGCGCCGCTCTCGGGGCGCACGGGCCGGGACTCTCCGGTAAGGATCGACTCGTCGATCTCCAGGCCATCGCTGGTGACGACCTCCCCGTCTGCAGGCACCTGCTGGCCTGCACTGAGGCGCACGACGTCGTCGATGACAACCTCACCGACGGCTACCTCCCTCTCGGCCCCATCCCGCAGGACAACAGCCCGGGGGGTCTCCAGGACGGCCAGGCGGTCCAGGGCGCGCTTGGCTCGGATCTCCGCCAGGGTGCCGGTGGCGGTGTTGAGCAGCAGGACGAATCCGAACAGCGCGTCCGCCCAGTGCCCCAGCGCCAGGACGAGAACCAGTGCAACGCCAAGGATCCCGTTGAAGATCGTAAAGACGTTGGCCCGCAGGATCTGGGCGGCGCTGCGTGAGGTCCGCTCGCGGTACTCATTGGTGCGTCCGGCGCTGACGCGCTCGGCGACCTGGGCGGCGCTGAGGCCGGTAACCAGGGCCTCAGCGGGGTTCGTGGTGCTCACGGCTCAGAGGGTAGTAAGTGGCGGAAAGCCGGTCCTCCTCCCAAGGGCTGAGAGATCAGGACGCAACCTCGGCCCGTCGGGCATCGGCTCGCGACTTGAGGACTGAGGCGATGATGGTGATGGTGATCGTGGTGACGATGACGGTGAGGGAGACCCCGATCGAGGCCTCGGGGATGCCGTGCCATTCCTGCCCCCCGTTGATGAACCAGACCTCGTTGGTGTGCAGGGCGTGAACGATGAGCTTGAGGCCGATGAAACCGAGGATGACCGCCAGGCCGTAGTGGAGGTAGACGAGCCGGTCGAGCAGTCCGTCGATGAGGAAGTAGAGCTGACGCAGCCCCAGCAGGGAGAAGGCGTTGGCGGAGAAGACCAGGAAGGGCTCGCTGGTCAGGGAGTAGATCGCGGGAATGGAGTCGACGGCGAACATGACGTCGGCGGTGCCGATGGCGATGATGCACAGCATCATGGGGGTGATCATGGTGCGCCCCGCATGGCGGTGGATGACCTTGCCGCCCACGAAGCCGTCGGTCATGGGGACAACCCGGGCGACGAGCTTGACGAAGCCGCTGGGCCGGTACTCGTCGTCCTCGTCGTCGGGATCCTCAACGCCCTCACGTGCCTGGGAGAAGGCGGTCCACAGGAGCCACGCGCCGAAGAAGTAGAACACCCAGGAGAAGTTCTCGATGAGTGCGGCGCCGGCCAGGATGAAGATGAGCCGCAGAATGAGGGCGATGACGATGCCTGCGAGCAGCACCTCCTGCTGAAACTTCCGGGGCACCTTGAAGGAGGACATCATGATGACGAAGACGAAGAGGTTATCGATGCTCAGCGCCTTCTCAGTGATGTAGCCGGCCAGGTACTCCTGAGCGAATCCGCCGCCCCACACGAACCAGACGATGCCGCCGAAGACCAGCGCCATGGCGATGTAGGCGACCGACCAGACCGCGGCCTCCTTCATGGTGGGCTCGTGCGGGGTGCGCACGTGACCGACGATGTCGATCACGATAAGAACCAGGATGATGGCCGCCAGGCCGATCCACCCCAGGATGTGGACGTCCACGTATGCTCCTCCGGTACGGAACTGGTACCGGAGGTCTCCTCCCGCCACGGGCGCCGGCGTTCAAGGCTCGTGCCGCTCTGGCCGCGACGCCGGGAACGCAGGCCCGCGTGTGCCTGTGCCACCGTGATGACGACGTCGCCGTTGGTTGGGAGTACTCCCCTCCGTATGTAACGCGTGTGAGTTTAGCGTGGCGAAGGCTGCTGACACATGGCGTGGAGCGCTGCACAGGTGTGGAGTGCATGACGTCGCCGCCTCACCGAGGCTCCCGGGAGGCGGCGACGTCATCACCATCATGACTGCAAGGTCCGTGCCCTGAGGCCGGCTCGGTCAGTAGACCGGGTCCCGATCGATCGGGCAGGTCATGCAGTGGCCACCGCCGCGGCCTCGGCCGAGCTCGCTGGAGGGGATCTCCAGAACCTCGATGCCGGCGGCACGCAGGTTGGCGTTGATCGAGTAGTTGCGGTCGTAGGCGACGACCACTCCCGGGGACAGGGCCACGACGTTGTTGCCGTCGTTCCACTGCTCGCACTCGGCCCCGTAGCGTCCTGCGGTGGACATGACGGGGGTGAGCTTGACACCCAGGGCCTCGGAGACGACGTCGACGAAGTAGCCCTCGTCGTGGGTGACCTTGATGCCGCCGCGCTCGGTCTCGTCGGGGCGCAGGGAGAAGGTGTCCATGGCCCGGACGACCGGCTCGTAGACGTTGACGACGTCCTCGGAGCACACCGTGAACACGGTGTCCAGGTGCATGGCGGCGCGCTCCTTGGGCATGCGGGCGGCGATGACCCGCTCGGCCGAGCCGGCGTCGAACAGCGACTTGGCGATCTGGCTGACGGCCTGGAAGGTCGAGCGCTCGCCCATGCCGACCAGGACGATGCCCTTGCCGATCGGCATGATGTCTCCCCCCTCGATGAAGGTGTGCCCCATGTCCTTGTCAACCGTGTCCAGCCAGACGTTGTAGTCGTAGTTGAACATCGGGTGGTAGCGGTAGATGGCGGTCAGCAGGAGGACCTCGCGTCGACGGGCGCCCCAGAACATCCGGGACAGCTCGACGCCGTCGTAGATCCAGGCAGAGTTGTCGCGGGTGAACAGGGTGTTGGGCAGGGGGGCGATGAGCATCTCGGGGTCGTCGCTGTTGACGTGGTAAGGAGAGATGCAGCTGCCGAACACGTCCTTGGGCACCTCATCGGACACGAGGCCGCCGATGAGGATCTCGCCGAGCTCGGCCGAGGGCATCTCGTCCATCCAGGCGCGCAGGTCCTCGGCGACGCCCACGCCCATGGTGGCGTGGTTGACGCGGCGGTCCAGGATGAAGGCGCGGGCCTCGGGGATGTCCAGGACGTCGGCCAGCAGGTCACGCAGCTCCAGGACGTCGATGCCACGCTCGCGCATGAGGTTGACGAAGACATCGTGGTCACGCTGGGCCTTGGGCACGTCGAGGACGTCATCGAAGAGCAGGTCGTGGCAGTTCGACGGGGTGAGGTGCTCGTGGGAGCGTCCGGGGCGACACACCATGACTCTGCGCAGCGTGCCGACCTCGGAGTAGACTCCGTGCTTCTGATCGGTCATTGATTCCTCTTTCTCGGTGGCGGCGGTACGTCCTCGCACCGCCGAAGTGGTTGACAGGGTTATCAGAGAGACAGGGTGCCGGAGGCCAGGCCGTAGACGGCGTAGACGGCCATAGCGGTGAACAGTGCGACGAGTCCCCACTCGGCAGTGGTGAAGACCTTCGCCTTCTGCTCGCGACGGGCCCACACGAACAACGGCACGCCCAGCAGGTAGAAGATCGCGGTGTACAGCAGGTAGACCAGGCCAGCGGCGTAGAGCAGCCACACGCCGTACAGGGATCCGAAGACGCCCACGGTCAGGTCGACCGCCCTGCCTGCCGAGGGCTCCCTGACCGCGATGAGCAGCTGGTAGAGGGCCGACAGGAGGTAGGGCAGGAGGATGAGCGAGGAGGCCAGGAGGATGAGGTTGGTGTAGGTCGAGGCGTTGAAGTAGGTCCACACGAGGAAGGCCTGGACCAGCCCCATGGTCAGCCACAACGCGTTGGCGGGCGTGCCCTTGGCGTTCTCCCGTCCGAAGACCGAGGGCAGGAGGCCCTCCTGGGCGGGCACGCGCATGATCTCGGCCGACATGAGGAACCAGGACAGCAGCGCCCCGAGCAGGGAGATGATGAGACCCAGGGCGATGAACTTGGCTCCCCAGGCACCGACGGCGGCCTGAAGGACCCCGGCCAGGGAGGGGTCGCCGAGCCCGGCGAGCTCGGGGCGCGACATGATCCCGTAGGACAGGATGTTGACGGCCAGGAGCAGGGCGAGGACGGAGACGAAGCCCAGGATCGTGGCCCGCCCGACGTCGGTGCGGGACTTGGCTCGCTCGGAGAAGACCGAGGCGCCCTCGACGCCGATGAAGACCCACACCGTGACGAGCATCATGCCCTTGATCTGGGTCAGGACCGCGCCGGAGCCGGCTCCGTGCTCAGCGCCCCAGAAGTCCTGGGTGAAGACGTCGAGCTTGAAGGCGAGCAGGCCAATGACGATGAAGACGATGAGGGGCAGGACCTTGCCGATGGTGATGAGGGCGTTGACGATGGCGGCCTCGCGGATCCCGCGCAGGATGAGCACGTGGAACAGCCACATGATGACCGAGGCGACGCCGATGGCCAGGGCGGTGTTGCCAGCACCGAAGCCAGGCAGGAAGACGCCGATTGAGGCCATGAGGAGCACAAGGTAACCGACGTTGCCGATCCATGCCGAGATCCAGTAGCCCCAGGCGGAGGAGAAGCCGACGAGGTCACCGAAGCCGGCTCGGGCGTAGCCGTAGACTCCGGCTTCGATCTCAGGCTTGTTGACGGCCAGGCGCTGGTAGACGAAGGCGAGCATGAGCATGCCCACGCCCGTGATGAGCCATCCGATGATGAGTGGCCCGGGGGCGGCGGCCTGTGCCATCTGTTGGGGTAGCCCGAATATCCCACCTCCGATCATCGATCCGATGACCAGTGCGGTCAGGGCGGCCAGCGAGACTTTGCGGGTTGAGGGTCGTTCGCCTCCGACGCTTGTGACGCCGGCGTCTTTAGTTGTCGTGCTCATGTCCAGTTCTCGCTCCTTTGCGAGTGCGACGGGTACGGGTTCCAACGGTACGGCTGCCCGTCGACGCCGACAACCGAGAACGACTCATTGATAGAAAGTCTGTCACCTGAATAGAGTTGGCATATTCATACGAAACCCGCAGGACGGCGCTGTGAAACTCGTTCAAGAGAGCAGGTTATTCCAGCCTCACGATACTTATGCAGGACGGCCATTCGGGACTAAAGCCCCAATTTAATGGTTCGGTTGTACCTCCGGACCGGTGCCTCACTGGGCGGCGCGCATGGCGCGCAGCTCCTTCTTGAGGTCCTGGACCTCGTCGCGCAGGCGGGCGGCCAGCTCGAAGTGGAGGTCCTCGGCGGCGGCGTGCATCTGCTGGGTGAGCTCGTTGATGAGCTCGACGAGATCGCCCTGCGCCGCCCCGGAGAGCTTCTCACGCACCGTCGTCTCGGCCGCGTGCTTGCGCCGCGCCCGTACCGTGGAGTCCTCGTGCCCCCGGTAGCCGCCGGCCAGGAGGTCGGCGGTGTCGACGTCCTCCCGGGCGAGCATGTCAGTGACGTCGGCGATCTTCTTGCGCAGCGGCTGGGGATCGATACCGTGCTCCGTGTTGTAGGCGAGCTGCTTGGTACGGCGCCGTTCGGTCTCCTCGATGGCCTCGGCCATGGCCGGGGTGATGGTGTCGGCGTACATGTGAACCTCGCCGGAGACGTTGCGGGCGGCGCGTCCGATGGTCTGGATGAGGGAGCGGGTCGAGCGCAGGAATCCCTCCTTGTCCGCGTCCAGGATCGACACCAGAGAGACCTCCGGCAGATCCAGTCCCTCGCGCAGCAGATTGATTCCGACGAGTACGTCGAAGCGTCCCAGCCGCAGCTCGCGCAGGAGCTCGACGCGCCGCAGGGTGTCGACGTCGGAGTGGAGGTACTCCACGCGCACGCCCCGCTCGGCCACGTAGGTGGTCAGGTCCTCGGCCATGCGCTTGGTCAGGGTGGTCACAAGGATCCGCTCCTGGCGCTCGACGCGGGTGCGTATCTCCTCGAGCAGGTCATCGATCTGCCCCTCGGTGGGCTTGACGACCACCTTGGGGTCCACCAGGCCGGTGGGCCGGATGATCTGCTCGACGACGCCGTCGGAGCGCTGGGTCTCGTAATCGCCGGGGGTGGCCGACAGGTAGACGGTCTGGCCGACGCGGTCCTCGAACTCCGCGAAGGTCAGGGGCCGGTTGTCCAGGGCGGAGGGCAGACGGAACCCGTGGTCAACGAGGGTGCGCTTGCGAGAGGCGTCTCCCTCGTGCATGGCCCCGATCTGGGGGACCGTCACGTGAGACTCGTCGATGACTAAGAGGAAGTCCTCAGGGAAGTAGTCCAGGAGGGTGTTGGGCGGGGTACCTGCCTCACGGCCGTCGATGTGCAGCGAGTAGTTCTCGATCCCCGAGCACATGCCGATCTGCTGGAGCATCTCCAGGTCGTAGGTGGTGCGCATGCGCAGACGCTGGGCCTCCAGGAGCTTGCCGTCGTGCTCAAGCTGGGCCAGGCGCTCGGCGAGCTCGGTCTCGATGCCCTCAATGGCCTTCTGCATGCGCTCGGGACCGGCCACGTAGTGGGAGGCGGGGAAGACGAAGACCTGCTCAGCGGTGTCGATGACGTCTCCGGTGACGGGGTGGAGGGTGGCCAGGGCCTCGATCTCGTCTCCGAAGAACTCGATGCGGATGGCTAGCTCCTCATACATCGGGATGATCTCCACCGTGTCCCCGCGCACGCGGAAGGTGCCGCGGGTGAAGTCGATGTCATTGCGGGTGTACTGCATGGAGACGAAACGCCGCAGAAGATCGTCCCGGTCGATCTGCTGGCACACCTCCAGGGTCGTCATCCGGTCCACGTACTCCTGGGGGGTACCCAGACCGTAGATGCAGGACACGGAGGAGACGACGACGACGTCGCGACGCGTGAGCAGGGAGTTGGTGGCGCTGTGGCGCAGGCGCTCGACCTCGTCGTTGATGGATGAGTCCTTCTCGATGAAGGTGTCCGTCTGAGGGACGTAGGCCTCAGGCTGGTAGTAGTCGTAGTAGGAGACGAAGTACTCCACCGCGTTGTTCGGGAGCAGCTCGCGGAACTCGGCGGCCATCTGCGCGGCCAGCGTCTTGTTGGGCTCCAGGATGAGGGTGGGACGCTGGACCTGCTCAACGAGCCAGGCGGTCGTCGCGGACTTGCCGGTTCCGGTGGCGCCCAGCAGGACGATGTCCTTCTCCCCCGCCTGGAGGCGATCGGTCAGCTCGGCGATTGCTGTGGGCTGGTCACCGCTGGGCGAGTAGGGACTGATGACCTCGAAGGGCTTGGCCGCACGCTGAAGCTCGGTAACGGGACGCATGTCCCCAGGCTACGCGGTCGTTCCGACACCATTGCCACCTCCGACACCACAGCCGCCTCGTTCATCGTCCTGCGATCCGGTTGTCACCACACAGATGCGTTTTTGTGTCCAGGAAGGAACCTTTTGATCGAACTCACCTATTACGGTGGTCCCCGCAGGACGCCAGGTCGTCCCGCTCCACCTTCATTGGGGTCCAGTCCCTGCACCCTGCCTTCATCCCCTGAGCCCAAGGAGCTTTCATGGCTTTCATCGTCGCCGTCTCCGCCACCATCGTCGGCGCCCTCGGTCCGACCCGCGCAGCCTCCCGGCGCAGCAGCTGACCCGGCTGAGCGCGCCTATGGGCTCTACCTCTCGGTTCCGCCCCACTCCACGGCGGTGAATCCAGTCCGCGCCGGCGCAGGAACCAGCTCCTGTTCCGGAACCGCCGTCTGAGGCACGTCACCGATGACGACGTAGACCCGGATGAACGTCTCCGGGACGACCTCGGCTCCGGAGGAGGGGTCTGTGAAGCGGTAGACGGCGCTGCGCGCGTACTCATCAGTGGCGAAGGTGACCAGGGCTCTGCCCCGCTCGGAGATTCGCGGCCCCCAGAAGGTAATGAACTCGGCCGCCTCACGCTCGCTCAGCCCCAGGATGGAGAGCTTTTCCTCCAGAAAGCCGGCGGCTGCATCCGACTCAACGACGAAGCCCTCGTCCTGAGTGACGATGGTGTTCCCCTCCCCCTCCCAGAACAGTGACGGGTAGTGTCGCCCCGAGGCGTCGGTGAGCTCCCCGTCAGGAGATGCCGTCACGTGCCACGTGACGCCGCCGTCCGCCCGTGTCTGCGGCGTCGGATAGGTGTACGTCAGTGTCCCCTCATAGTCCAGGGACACCGAGAGGCCCATCGTCTTCGTGGGGTAGAGGTACAGGACCGGCTTCTTGTCGTCCTGCTCCTTCGGCCACATTCCGCAGCCCGTCAGTACTCCGAGCCCTGTGAGGCTCCCCAGCAGCAGAAGACTCCGACGAGTAAGGGCGACTATCGGTGAAGGCGGCATGACGGCTCCTCTTCATTCACTGATGCGTCAGACCCGACGGCGGCGGGGATGCCGCCGTTCCTCATCCCACCATAAGCGTCTGCGCGACATACGCGGATGGGGACTTCTCCCTTTTTGTCAGGCGAGGGTTCCCGGCTCCATGATCCGGGTGCTCCAGAGCCTGTCGACATCAGCACTCAGCTGATCGATCGAGCCGGAGTTGGACAGAACGATGTCGGCCACGGCCCGACGCTCATCATCGGTCGCCTGCGAGGACATACGGGCTAGCGCTTCCTCACGCCCCATGCCGCGCTCAGCGAGTCGTTTCAGGCGCAGCTCGAGGTCCGCCTCGACGACGACGACGAGGTCGAACAGATCCTGCATCTGTCCCTCGACGAGCAGGGGGACGTCGTAGACCGCCACCCGCCCGGCCGGAACCATCTCCATCCGGGCCCAGGCCTCGGCCGCGATGAGGGGCAGAAGGATCTCCTCCAGGCGCGCACGGCTCAGGTCGTCAGCGAAGACCAGACTCCCCAGGGCACGACGGTCGAGCGTACCGTCAGAGGTGAGAACACCGTCCCCGAACTCCGCCACCACAGCGGCGAGGCCGTCGCTGCCGGGACTGACGACGTCGCGAGAGATCTCATCAGCACTGGTCACCACCGCACCATGCGCCTCGAGCAGCGCGGCCACGGTCGATTTGCCGGCACCGATGCCCCCCGTCAGCCCCACGCGCAGGGCACGGTCCATGGGGCGGTGAGGGGTCTGGACAACACGTACGTGGCTCATGTCCCCATCATGCCGTGACCTACCTGACCGAGGCCAGCGCGTCCTCTCCGTCCACGGCGGCACAGGCCACCAGAGGGCTCAGGCCTGCTCCGAGATGTCCTCATCTCTGGTCTTGATCGTCGACGTCGAGCCTGGACGTCTTCTTCCTCCCCGCCCCCGCCCGTAGGGCGCAATGCGCTCCTCGACTCGGGCCAGGGTCTCAGCCGCCTTGCGCGGAGGCCCCACGCACCGTGAGACCTGGGCCGAAGCCCGAGAGATGATCTCTCGGATGATCGATGCTCGAGAGTTGTCCTCCTCGACCCCCTCAACCAGGGTCTCCGCCAGGTCGGAAAGGACCTGCACGGCAAGGAGGGGATCGCCGACGGCGTCGACGAGTATCCCGCAGCGTTCTCCCGGCCGGTTCATCGGCCAGGCCGCCATCGCGTCGCGGCACTGCTGCCAGGCCCTCCGGCTGGAGGCACTGTCTCCACGCGCCTGGGCGGCATGCGACGCCAGAGCCAGTGCGGCGCAAGCGGTCTCCGTCCACCCCTGGCTCAGACTCAGCTCCGCCGTGTCGAGGTGCTCCTTCTCCGCGCGCTCGTTGGCCCCCAGCGCGGCCAGGAGTCGACCAAAGGCCAGGCGGAGATCAACGACCATCTCCAGGGCCGAGTCGTCAACGACCTCGGACAGCGAGGCACTGACGGTCTCCGCCGTGGACATGGCCCGATCACGCACCGACTCCATGCCGTAGCCGCGAGACAGGGTGAGCAGCTCACGCACCTCCTTGAGCAGGGCGCCCTGATGACGCAAGCGGGAGCGGTCAACCGGAACTGCGCTCGTCACCGTCCCGTAGGACCGGCTGGCCAGCCCCGAGGCCTCGGCCGCCATCCTCATCTCAATCCGGTACGAGACCCCGTTGTTGCCGTTACGGGTGTCGAAACGGACGGCGATGCCACGTGCGAAGCTGGTCAGGAGGTCGTAGGCGTGGGCGACCGTGTCCCATGCGGTCAGCTCCAGGTCCCCCCAGGGGGTCTTCCAGCTCACCGAGGTGCCCAGGGCGTGCTTGCCGTAGTCGGCCCTGTTGGCCTCCCGCATGACGACTGCCAGCCCGACGGCGGTGTTCATCAGTCTCCAGGCGGAGGCCTCCGGCACACCCCTGACGTGGGTGTGGCGCATGAGGGCGATGGCCCGCTGCCACTGGGAGGACAGGCCGAGGTACTCGAGCCTGTCGCCCAAGGACTGGAGCGCGGCGACATCCGGCAGATGGAGCTGGCTCAGGGAGGCGAACACGTCCTCGGCCTCAACGAGTCGTTTGTGGGCCAGGTAGGGGATCAGCACCGCTCCTAGTCCTTGCGCCGTCCCCACCGGGTCGACCTCTGTGCGGTTCGGCGCTGCTGTCGTCGTGCTGATGACGCCGGAAAAGTCGTCATGCATGCGCGCAGTGGCCAGTACTGCGCTGCTATCGGCCTCGCCGAAGGAGAACAGCCTCGCCTCGCGAAGCTGCTCAAGGGCCTCGTCGCGCCGCCCAAGGACAGCGGAGAGCTCTACCCGCGCGTAGCGCAGCGGAAGGGTGGAGTAACCGTGGGCGACCCTGAGGCGCTGGCAGAAGGAGATCGCCTGCTCGAGCGTCTCCTTACTGGTGTCGGGGTCCTGACCGAGCTGGACCAGCCAGGCCCTGTCAGCAGTGGCCAGAGCCTGCGCCGCCTGATCGGGAGACTCGTCCGGGTCGGGGTTGTCGGCACCGTCCGTCACGATCATGTCGCGCAGAGCCGCCACACTGGCACGACTGGGACAGACGGGATCGACATCCTCGAGAGCGCGGACAATGTCGTCCCAACAGCTCATTTTGTCTCCATCAGTTGTCATATGCGGATCGTCCCATGGTGGGAGCGGCACGGTGCGTGCACGCCAGGCCCAGCCTCGCACGGTGGGCGTTTCTGGGCGATGGGGAGAAGGAACCAGCGTTGGAGGGCCTCCGCCTGCGGTGCAGGCGGAGGCCCTCCCAGGACATCAGTGATCAGTAGTGATCAGTGACGAGATGTTCCTCAGTTGCCGGTGAGCTTCTCGCGCAGGGCGGCCAGGGCCTCGTCGGAAGCCAACGTGCCGGAGGCCTCCGAGGGGGCTGAGGAGTAGGAGGTGTTGCCAGCGGGGGCCGGCGTTCCCGACTCCTGCTCCTCCTCCATCGCCTTGGCGACCTGGGCCTTGTGAGCCTCCCAGCGGGCGTGGGCCGCGGCGTACTCGGCCTCCCAGGCCTCGCGCTGGGCGTCGTAGCCCTCGAGCCACTCGTTGGTCTCCGGGTCGAAGCCCTCGGGGTACTTGTAGTTGCCCTGCTCGTCATACTCGGCCGCCATGCCGTAGAGGCTGGGGTCGAAGTCCTCGGAGGCCGGGTCGACGCCCTCATTGGCCTGCTTCAGCGACAGGGAGATACGACGGCGCTCCAGGTCGATGTCGATGACCTTGACGAAGACCTCGTCACCGACCTTGGCCACCTGCTCGGGCACCTCGACGTGGCGCTGGGCCAGCTCGGAGATGTGGACCAGGCCCTCGATGCCGTCCTCGACGCGGACGAAGGCGCCGAAGGGAACCAGCTTGGTGACCTTGCCGGGAACGACCTGGCCGATGGCGTGGGTGCGGGCGAAGGCCTGCCACGGGTCCTCCTGGGTCGCCTTGAGCG
>CAUVMS010000036.1:0-21618 GCA_963552815.1 uncultured Actinomyces sp.
GCATCTTCGGCAACGGCGGCGACCCCTACCTGCCGGAGAACGACGCCTCCCTGGCTCCGGAGTCGTGGACCGGCCACACCGGCTGCGTCATCCTCGCCCCGCACCTGACCACCCTGACCAAGAAGGAGCTGGGGCTGCCCTCCTGGGAGGAGGCCACCGAGCGCCAGCGCCGTGACGGCCAGTGCTGGAAGAGCGAGGACGAGCTCTACAACGGGGGCAAGGCCTTCAAGTGCGTGGCCCGCGACGAGCGCGGCGTCATCGTCACCGTCATCGCGGACAACTACTTCGGCTACTGCAAGAAGGAGGTCAAGACCCAGATCGGGTACTCGGCCAACCTCTTCGGCTGCGTGGAGGAGGAGCACGCCGGCGGCGCCGTCGCCTACCCGCGCTACAACCTGGGCCAGGAGTACACCGACACCCACACGCCCGAGGGCCTGACCCTCGAGCACGTCGTCGAGCGCAACCCCGGCCGCTTCGAGGTGTGCGAGGACGGCTCCGCCGTCATGGTCGAGGACCCGACCATCGTGCTGGTTCCTGCCGGCGCCCACTACTCGATGCGCAACCAGACGATCACCTGGACCCGGCCCGACGCCCAGGAGTCCTCAATCCCGCTGCTGGTGAGCAACACCTACGTGGCCCCCAACGGCTACCGGGTCCACGCCAAGCACCGCGAGGGCGACGCCACCCAGTGGCACCTGGTGGGCACCGCCCCCTGGTCCACGCAGGCCCACAAGCCGGCCACCGTCTCCGGTGGCGGCAAGTCGGAGATCTCCAAGTCCCTCCTGGACGCCGTCGTCTTCGGTGAGGCCTACGTCGGCGACGTCGACGAGGACTTCGACACCGTCCAGAAGATCCTCGACGGCAACTACGCCGACCGCTTCGTCAACCCGGCCAACAAGAGCGACAACCACCGCTCGATCCTCTCCGAGCGCCGCTCGCTGGGAAGCGTCATCAAGCTGCTGACGCCGTCGTCGATGTACACCGACGAGTACAACGCCTTCCTGGAGTCGATCCCGGCCCACATCAAGGAGCTCATCTTCACCGTCAAGCGCTTCTACCAGCCCAGCTGGGGAAAGGACTGGCGCAGCCACTTCTCCGTGGGCATCATCAACGGCCGCAAGGGCAACTCCCTGCGCCTGGACGGCGAGGTCATCAAGGTCAACATGCTGCGCGTGGGCTTCGAGGACGACGGCGCCTGGCGCCTGCTGTCCCTGCGCCCGGACTTCTCGCCGGCCGCCAAGGTCCAGACCGAGGACGACATCACGGCCTCGATCGTGGCCCCCGGCGGCCTGATCTCGACCCCGGACTCGGAGCTGTCGCGCAAGTTCGTCACCAACTGTGAGTCCCTGCTCTTCCAGCGGCCCGACGACGCGATCGTGCGCGGCTACGACAAGCAGACCGAGTCGGACATGTCGGATGCGCAGGCGGACCTGTTCATCTCCAACTTCGAGCCGCTCACGCCTGCCGACGCCCGGGCAATGGCCGCCGACGCCCCCGGCCTGTCCCGCTTCACCCAGCCCATGCAGGACCTTGTGGCCCGCGCCGCCGCCCTGCCCGAGGCCGAGGACCCCGCCGAGGAGACCTACTGGGTCTCCACGGCTAACCCGCGCCTGGTCAACGGGACTCCCACCAAGAACCCCCGCTACCTGCAGGTGCGTCCCGACGTCGCCAACCCGAAGGACGTGGTGCTGGCGGACCTCGCCAACCATCTCTTCCGTGACACGCCCTTGGCCGAGCCGCTGCGTCACAGCGTCGACGTCGTCGCCGCCGGGCGCCGCAACAACCCGCCCGAGGACGGGGTTCCGCCGCTGTGCGCCTACAACCCGCTGCACTACATGGAGCTGCCCGAGCTCTTCATGGAGTTCATCTCCTCCATGACCGGCAAGTCCCCCTCGACCACGGGGGCGGGCAGCGAGGGGGCACTCACCAAGTCTCCGTTCAACGCGCTGCCGGCCATCTACGACCTCAACGCGGCCCTGCTGTCCTACGCCCTCAGCGGCTACGACGGCTGGCTGTCCTCGGCCGGATGCATCGGCCCGAAGGTCCAGGTGGCCCACGACATCTCGCTGCTCATCCCGGAGATCTTCTCCCGCATGAGCGCCGAGGAGCGCGACGCCCGCAGCCTCATCAAGGACGGGTACCTTGAGCGCATCGAGGACTTCGAGTACGAGGGCCGCACCGTTCAGGCCTCGCGCCTGGGCTACCGCATGAACCAGGCC
Organism: uncultured Actinomyces sp.; assembly: GCA_963552815.1. Classification (GTDB taxonomy): domain Bacteria; phylum Actinomycetota; class Actinomycetes; order Actinomycetales; family Actinomycetaceae; genus Actinomyces. Next base: position 2,220 of record CAUVMS010000036.1, read on the forward strand.
TTCGCCTCGACCTTCTTCGGGCGGATCTTCCTGCACCCCGACGTCGTCTTCACCGAGGAGATGCTGCGTCCCGAGCTGCAGGACGAGGCGGTCTTCGCCGACTCGGTGGACATCATTGTCACCACGCACAAGGTTGTGGCCGAGCACTACCGGGCCGACGGCTCCCTCGAGTGGGCCGTGCCGCCACTGCGGGCCCTGCTGGAGATCATGATCGACGGCACCTCCCGTGAGGGCTGGGACCTGACGAGCCCGGAGTTCCGCGCCCTGTTCGAGCGCGAGAACATCCTGAGCTCGTCGTGGTACGCGGCGCGCCTGGACGCCAAGGTCGCCCGCGACACCCGCCAGGCCCACCAGGCCATCGAGGACCTCACCCGCTTCTACACCGCGGCGAACAACGAGGAGGTCAGCGAGCGCCTGGGCATCGAGGGCCGCCTGGCCGAGGCCCGCGCCTGGCTGGACAAGGTCAGCGCCCCGGCCTATCGCGAGCACCTCGTGGGCACGCTCGGCCTCCAGCCCTCGTTGGCCTGAGGCTGACGACGGCCGGCTGACGCGCCTGACGCATCCCCTCCCGCGGGCGGGGACCTTCCACGCGTGGGGGGACAGGATTCTTGTTCCCCCACGCGTGTTCCGTCCCCGTACGCGGGTTCTCCGCCCGTGCAGAGACTGGGGACGAGTACTGAAGAAAGTGCCCGACGCCGCCGCTCACCGAAGGTCACACCGATATCGCGTCAACCCTCGCACCGGTCAGCTGCTACCCATACGACTCGCCCCAAAATCGCTCCTGGAGACTTGTGGGGGACCACCGCCGCTGATGGGATAGCACCCATGCCCACAGCACCCGCCATGGACACAGACACACCGGCCGAGCCGGCCGGCGCCACCCCTGCCGCCGCAACAACCGGGTCCTCCCACTGTCGCCCGGCCGACGCCGTCGCCGCCGACCTCGGTACCGACACCTCCTGCGGCCTGAGCCCGCAGATCGCGGCCGACCGTCTGGCCACCGATGGCCCCAACGAGCTGCCCTCCAAGCCGCCAGCGCCCGCCTGGCTGCGCTTCCTGGGCCAGTTCAACGACCCGCTCGTCTACCTCCTGCTGGCCGCCATCGTCATCTCCACCATCGCCTGGGTCCTGGAGGGTGCCGAGGGCGTGCCGGTGGACGCCATCGTCATCCTCGTCGTCGTCACTCTCAATGCCGTCCTCGGGTTCGTCCAGGAGAACAAGGCCGCTGACGCCGTCGCCGCCCTGTCCGCCATGACCGAGGCGACCTCCACGGTGCTGCGCGACGGCTCTCGGCTGGTCATTCCCTCCTCCGAGCTCGTGGTGGGCGACGTCCTCGTCCTGGGCGAGGGTGACCAGGTCGGCGCCGATGCCCGCCTGGTCTCGGCCGCCGCCCTGCGCGTGGTGGAGTCCTCCCTGACCGGTGAGGCCGACGCCGTCGTCAAGACCCCCGAGGCGGTCGATGCCGACACCGACCTGGCCGACCGCACCTGCATGGTCTACCGGGGTACCTCCGTGGCCCAGGGGACGGGGCGTGCCGTCGTCGTCGCCACCGGGGCCGACACCGAGATGGGCGCGATCGCGCAGATGCTCGAATCCGTCGAGGAGGAGAGCACGCCCCTGCAGAAGGAGATCCACTCGATCTCCAAGATGCTGGGGATCGTCGTGGTCGTCATCGCCGTCGTCGTTGTGGGAACCCTGCTGCTCCTGGCGGAGGACCGCACGCCGAGCACGATGGTCCACGCCCTCCTGCTGGGGGTCTCGCTGGCCGTGGCCGCCGTGCCCGAGGGGCTGCCCGCGATCCTGTCGGTGGTCCTGGCCCTGGGCGTGCAGCGCATGGCCACTCACAAGGCAGTGGTCAAGAAGCTCACCAGCGTGGAGACCCTCGGCTCCGCCTCAGTCATCTGCTCGGACAAGACCGGTACGCTCACCCGTTCGGAGATGACGATCCAGGAGGTCGTCACCGCCTCGGGCACCTGCGTGGTCACGGGTATCGGGTACGCGCCCGACGGCGAGGTCGCCCCCGACGCCGACCGTGACGGTCGCCCCGACGCCGATCCCCTCGAAGGGCCCCTGCGCGACGAGGTCACCGTGGTCCTCTCCGGCGGGACACTGGCCTCCGACGCCGAGCTGAACGTCACCGAGGACGTGTGGAGTATCGTCGGCGACCCGACCGAGGGCGCCTTCCTGGTCGCGGAGAAGAAGCTCGGCACACACGGGCAGCGCGAAGGCCGCTTCGAGCGCGTCGGCGAGGTCCCCTTCACCTCCGAGCGCAAGATGATGTCGGTGCTGCTCATCGATACCGAGCACGGCACGATCATCGTCTCCAAGGGCGCCCCCGACGTCCTCATGGAGCACTGCTCGCAGATGCGCCTGGGCGACGCCGCCACCGAGCTGACCGAGGAGGCTCGGGCCCGGTTCGTCGAGCACGTCACGGACATGTCTGGCCGGGCGCTGCGCACCCTGGGGGTCGGCTACCGGATCCTCACCGATGAGGAGGCCGCCCGCGTGCGCGAGGCCGCCGCCGGCGACGGCGAGGCGGACCTGTCCGACCTGGAGCGGAACCTGGTGCTGGCCGGCGTCGTCGGCATCATCGACCCGCCTCGCCCCGAGGCGGCCGTCGCCGTCGCCGAGGCGCACCGGGCGGGCGTGCGCGTCCTCATGATCACGGGCGACCACCCGGCCACCGCCGGGCGCATCGCAGCGGACCTGGGCATCGTCGAGCGCGGCGCACCGGTTCTGACCGGCCGCGAGCTGGAGAGGATGGACGACGGCGCCCTGTCCGAGGCCGTGGCCGCCACCAGCGTGTACGCGCGGGTCGCGCCCGAGCACAAGATGCGGATCGTCCACGCCCTGAAGTCTCAGGGCCACACGGTCTCCATGACCGGCGACGGCGTCAACGACGCCCCGGCCCTGCGCGCCGCGGACATCGGCGTGGCTATGGGCATCACCGGAACCCAGGTGACCAAGGAGGCCGCCGCGATGGTCCTGGCTGACGACAATTTCGCCACCATCGTCGACGCCGTGCGCGAGGGCCGGCGCATCTTCGACAACATCAAGAAGTTCCTGCGCTTCCTGCTGTCCTCCAACATGGGCGAGGTCCTCACCGTCTTCGGCGGCGTGGTGCTCTCCGGAGTCCTCGGCCTGAGCGGACACAGTGAGTCCGGCGTCGTCCTACCGCTGCTGGCCACCCAGATCCTGTGGATCAACCTGGTCACCGACTCCGGACCGGCCCTAGCCATGGGTGTGGACCCCTCGGTGGAGGACGTCATGGCCCACCCTCCGCGCAAGCCCACCGACCGAGTGGTCGACGGCGCCATGTGGAGCGGCGTCCTGCTGGTCGGCGCCGTCATGGCCGTCTCGACCCTGACCACGCTGGACATCTTCCTGCCGGGCGGCCTCATCGAGACCTCCCTGTCCACAGACAGCCTTGACACCGCGCGCACGGCGGCCTTCTCCACCCTGGTCCTGGCACAACTGTTCAACACGGTCAACTCCCGCTCGGAGACGGTCAGCGCCTTCAGCCATCTCTTTGTCAATAAGTGGCTGTGGGGTGCGATCTGCCTGACCCTGGTGCTCCAGGTCGCTGCGGTGGAGGTGCCCTTCCTTCAGGCCGCCTTCTCGACGACGTCGCTGGACCCGGTCCACTGGGCGGTCGTCATCGGCATGGCTTCCCTGGTCCTATGGGTCGATGAGCTGCGCAAGCTCATCAGCCGACTCATGGCGCGGTAGAGAACCCGATCAGGGGCGCAGGGCCCCGTTCACATCCGTTTCAGTGGCCGGTCGGGTCGATCGTGATTGATCGCGGTCGATCGACGGGGGTCAGCCGACGTCGGCGTTGCCGGAGAGGTGCCAGGTCTCGTTGGCCCAGGGGAAGACGTACTGCATGAGCACGTAGACGATCCCGGCGATGAGGATGAGTGATTCGATGGCCTTGAGCCAGGCCGGCCCGGGCAGGTGGCGCCAGATGAAGCCGTACATCAGTTGACCCCCGGATCGTTGAGGACGGAGGCCGGGCGTCCCTCGGCACGGTCCATCCAGTACTCGAACTTGGCGTGGACGATCCAGCGCTGGTCGTTGCCGAACTCGCCAGTGGTCGACCCATGACAGGTGGTCAGCGTGATGTACCGCTCGGTTGGCTGGACGTCGGGCTGGTTGGGCACCGGAGCGATGACCTCCACCTGCTCGGGCTGGACGAGCTCGTGGCTGGTCACCTTGAACACGTACCAGGTGTTGGCGGTGGAGACGATGATCTCGTCACCCTCCTGGAGCATGTCGATACGGCGGAAGGAGTTGCCGTAGGTGCGGCGGTGCCCGGCGATGGCGAAGTTGCCGAGCTCCCCGAGCTGCTGGGTCTCGGGATAGTGGCCCGCGGCCGCCTGATCGAGGACATCGGAACCGGTGCCCTCGAGGATGGGCATGTTGTTGTTCGTGACGTTGTACCACTTGGGGACGACGAGCATCCCGATGGTCTCGCCGTAACCGGCCTGGTCCATCACCGGCGGATCGTCATAGTGCTTGGTCCCCTCGATCTTCGGGGACTCGACCTGCTTGTCGTGGAACTGGGTGGCCACTGCCTGAGCACTGGCGTTGGCGTCGATACTGGTCCACCACAGCTGCCAGCACAGGAAGAGCGCGACGACAAGACCGGCGGTGATGAGCAGCTCACCGATCCCGGTCAAGATGCCATTGAAGATTCGTACCACTCGGCTCTGGCCAGACGCTCGGTGTCGTACAAGACTCCCTCTACCCATCACCCCTCCTCACAATTGAGACATCATCGGGTCAGCGGCCAGTCTAAGGCGACATGTCCCGCACATGACCAGCCAGGAGTGGCGGACGTATCACAGAGCACCCCGTGAGGAAGCTTCTCCGCATGTCCTAGGCTAGGTCCAGATGTATTGCGGTGGCCTCGAGCCATCGTCCCCCAGCAGTGAGGAGACCCAGAGTGGCCTTGGAGAAGAAGTCCACCAAGGACGACGCCGACAAGAGCTCAGAGAAGGTCTCGAAAAAGAGCTCGCCGTCGAAGAAGAAGCGTCCTGAGCGCTCGGGCAACCCGGCCAAGGTGGCCAAGGCCCTTGAGGAGGAGTCGCGCGCTGCGGCGAACCGGGTCTCGCGCACACCCAAGAAGATCAAGGACACCGCCTCGCCGCGCTGGTACGCCCCCACCATGGTGACGCTCCTGGTGATCGGACTGCTGTGGGTGGTCACCACCTACCTGTTCAACGGCCTGTACCCACTGCCGTACTTCGCCAAGCACCACGCCACCGACTGGTTGTTCAACGGCAACCTCTACATCGGCTTCCTCATCATGATGTCGGGCTTCCTCGGCCTGCTGCGCTGGAAGTAGCAGAGCCCCAGACGCCTCCGCGCGATCAGCCGACCACCCCGCAAGGCCCCCGAGCACCAGCTCGGGGGCCTTGCCGTGCCCGGCCGGCCAGGGCCCTCCCAGGCAGTCCACAGATCGCCTGTGGATCAGTGGATAGCCTCCTCCCCACAACCCACCCCGACTTTCCCCAAGTGTGGACACACTTGTGGATAACTACACCCATGTGTTTCCACACCTGTGTCCCCAGGTGTGGATGAACCACACGAGTGTTCTTCCACCAGTGTCGTTCATCGTCGTCATGCGCTGCGATTCAGGGCTATTCAGGGCGACTCAGTGGGGTTCGGAGCGAGGCCGCGTTTTCAGGCGAGGATGAGGACGCGTGCGATGTTGAGTCCCACGAGCGCCACCGCCACCGCGACGGTTCCGGCGATCCCCACCGACTGTCGCTTTCCGCGGGGGGCCCATGCGTAGATCGCCGAGACGATCCCTCCGACGATGAGTCCGCCGAGGTGCCCCTGCCAGGAGATGTTGGCCCCCAGGAAGGAGATGACGGCGTTGATTCCCAGCAACACCACGATCCCCGAGGTGTCCCGCCCGAAGCGACGCTGAACCACGAACATGGTGGAGAACAGGCCGAAGACCGCCCCGGAGGCCCCCACCGTCATCGTGATCCAGGAGTCGGTGCCCGGCCAGGAGAGCCAGTAGATCGCCGTCGAGCCGCCCAGGGCGCTGAGCAGGTAGATGGCGGTGAAGCGCCAGCGTCCGAGCACCGGTTCAAGGACGCCGCCCAGCACCCACAGAGCCCACATGTTGAAGCCGAGGTGCATGTAGTTCGCGTGGAGGAAGGCGGTCGTCAGGAACCGCCAGGGCTCGCTCGCCGCCAGCTCCGGCACGAAGGCCAGCTGGAAGTCCAGGGTCGGGACGAGCGTCTGGATCACGTAGGCAGCAACGCACAAGCCGATGAGCACCTTGGTGACGACGGAGCCCGACACCGCGGTCCCGCCCAGCAGAGTGCGCGCCTGACGCCGGCCGGCCTGCGACCGGCGCGCGCAGTCCACGCAGTGCACGCCCACGGTGCTGGGGACCTGGCAGGCGGGGCAGGTGGGCCGGTCGCAGCGCTGGCAGCGCACGTAGGCCACCGTGTCCGGGTGCCGGGGGCAGACCGGTGGCGCCTGCTCGATGGACGAGTTCATTGAGGTCATCGGGGAGGTACTCCTTGGCGGGTGACGGGTAGGACTGGGTACGACGACGCCGCCGGGACGCGGGTCCCGGCGGCGTCACAGGGGCGATTCACACCCGGTGCTGGTGACTAGTGGTGCCTTCAGCGCCTTCCTCGCGACTTAGTCAGTGATGTCCACCGAGGTGATGATGACGTCCTGCACCGGGCGGTCACGCGGGTCGGTCTCGACAGCGGAGATCGCGTCGACGACGGCGCGGGAGGCCTCATCGGTCACGGCCCCGAAGATCGTGTGCTTGCCCTGGAGCCACTCAGTGGGGGCTGTGGTGATGAAGAACTGTGAGCCGTTGGTGCCCTTACCCAGGCGGCGGCCGGCGTTGGCCATGGCCAGGACGTAGGGGGCGGCGAAGGTCAGCGAGGCATCGATCTCGTCGTCGAAGACGTAGCCGGGGCCGCCGGTGCCCGTGCCCAGCGGGTCGCCGCCCTGAATCATGAAACCGGGGATAACCCGGTGGAAGATGACGTTGTCGTACAGGGGAGCGTGGGACTCCTTGCCAGTACGAGGATCTGTCCAGACCTTTTGGCCGGTAGCCAGCCCCACGAAGTTGGAGACGGTCTCGGGCGCTTGCTCGGGGTAGAGCTGCAGGCGGATATCGCCGAGGTTGGTGTGAAGAGTCGCTTCCATAGGGGCCATGGTGGCATGTCCGCACGTTCATCGGGATGAACCCCGAGCGGTATGCGACACTGTTCACCCCAGGCAAAACGTCTGGACAACCGATGGGCCCAGTCGCCCAACGGTGCGAATATTAGTGCACGTTGCACAACAACCGTCTGTATCCGTATCCGACCTGGGAGGCAACCATGTCCTGCCTGAAGAAGCCATGCTGCGACAAGAAACTTGACACCACTCATCTGCGGAAGGAAGCAGCATCCTTCGCCGAGTCGGTCGTCGACCAGGCTGAGCGGGCGGCCCTGTGGGCTGCTCCGCACGTGAGCAAGGCCGCCGAGGAGGTGGCACGCGCGGCCAAGGACGCACAGGAGCGCCTCGAGCCGGTGGTGCAGGAGGCTCGCCAGCGGGTTGTCGAGGACTACATTCCGCGCGCGCAGCGCGCCGCCGTGGCTGCCCAGACTGCTGCGGGTACGGACGGTACCCTGTCAGAGCGCGCCCAGCGCGTGGCTGTTGCCGCAAAGTCCGCCGCATTGGAGGTTCCCGTGAAGAAGCAGAAGAAGCACCGCGTGCTCAAGACCCTGGGTTGGCTCGCCGTCGCCGGCGCGGCCGCCGCTGGCGCCTACGTCGTGTGGCGTCGTAGCCAGCCGGTCGAGGACCCGTGGGCCGAGGAGTACTGGGCCGACTCCACCGAGGATGAGGCCGGCTACGGCATCAGCCCCGAGGACGCTCAGGCCTGACATCACCACAGACCTGTCTACGACGGCGTCGCGCTGGTTCTTACCGGCGCGGCGCCGTCGTCGTCCTGTAGGGCCGTCGCACTGAGACGCCGTGTCTGTCCTGGCGACGTCGTCGCACGCCGCGGGTAGCCTGGAGGCATGTGCGCGCTGTCTGTTCCCGCCATTGCGCTGACTCGTGGAACCAACGGGGAGGAGGTTCTCATCCCCCAGCTGGGATTCGGAACCTACAAGGTCTCCGCCGACGAGGCCGAGCGCGTCGTCGGCGACGCCCTTGAGGTCGGCTATCGGCACATCGACACCGCCCAGATGTACGGCAACGAGGCCGGGGTGGGGCGGGCGATCAAGGCGTCCGGGTTGGCGCGCCAGGACCTGTTCGTCACCTCCAAGCTCAATAATCCCAACCATCGGCGCGAGGACGCGCTGCGCAGCTTCGATGCCACTATGGAGGCGTTGGACCTGGAGCTCCTCGACCTGTTCCTCGTCCACTGGCCACTGGCGGACTCTCCCGGGATCGACCTGGTGGACACCTGGCGCACCATGATCGAGATCCTCCACAGTGGGCGGGTGCGCGCCATCGGGGTCTCCAACTACCAGCCCGAGCACCTGCACCGGATCGTGGAGGCCACGGGCGTGTTCCCGGCGGTCAACCAGGTTGAGCTGCACCCGTGGCTCACACAGTCCGAATTGAGATCCGTGCACGAGCAGCTGGGCGTTACCACCGAGTCCTGGTCACCGCTGGGCCGGGGCAGGCTACTCACGGACCCGAAGGTCATCGAGATCGCGGACGCTGTCGGGGTGAGCCCGGCCCAGGTCGTCATCCGCTGGCACCTGCAGAACTCGCTGGTGGTCATCCCCAAGTCGACTCACCGTGAGCGCATGACCGCCAACGCCGACGTCGTCGGCTTCACTCTCGACGACGCTCACATGGCGGCGCTGAACGCTCTGGACCAGGGGGTGCGCACCGGGTCCCACCCTGACCGGATCCAGGTGTGAGCGGCGCGCAGGAGCCGTGCACTCCTGCGTCGCCCCGGGTGTCGAGCCCGTTCCGCGTCAGGCCCGGTGGCGGTGGACCCGGAAGCCGGGTCCGATGTCGCTGGCCGGGACCATTTCAGCCAGCGCGGCCGGGTCGGAGAGCGAACGCGCTGCGATGAAGCCGGTGACGGTGTCCACACCGTAGTCGAGGAGCACCGGGCTGATCGGCGTCGACGGGCCGACCAGAACGGTGTGCGCGTCACGGGAGAGCTCGATGAGCCGCGGCGCGGTCTTGTTGACGAAGCTCGATGACGAGATGAAGACGACGTCGCACTCGGGCAGGACGTACTCGCAGGCACTGTCGGGCCAGTCACCGGGCTGAAGGTTGCGCTCGAGGCAGATGTACTCCCCGGCACCGGCCAGGGCGGCCTCGGCGAAGGGGAAGTGCCCGATCACGGCGACCTTCTTGCCGGCGATCCGCTCCTGGTAGGGATCGAAGACCTGCCGCCAGGTCAGGCCCTCCCCGGTGGGCTCGAAACCATTGGCGGCGGCCGTCTCCTCCCGCGAGTACCAGGAGTTGATGGCGGCCTGGCCGATACTGGCCTCGGCGAGGTTCCAGGACTTCACCAGGGCGCCGACGTCGCGCAGCGGCCGTCCGTCGAGCGAGCCCTCGGCGAGGGCCGGGCGGCTGCGAACATCCATGGTCCAGGCCGTGCCGACACCGCCGGCGGAGTTGAGGACACGGGTCCAACGCGGCCCCTGACCTGACGCCCGTACGACGACGTCGCCGGGTAGTCCGTCAAGAAGCGCGTCGTAGATCTCCCAAGGCTGTGACATGACCTCATCCTTCTGCACCGGGTGGTAAGTGGGCCTCGCCTATCCTAAGCAGTCCCGACCGACGACGCAGCCTTTCGAGTCCGGCCGCCTCACGGTTCCTCAGGACGTCATGTCGGCGACGACCACCCCTCACGGGTTCTTCTGGTGGAAACCACGTGCTCACCCGCGCCGAGAGATCACCGAAACATCACTTTCCAATCGATAACGTAAATATGCGCTGACGCTCAACCGTGACAAAGATTGCTGTTGAGTTGCGAGGACTCTCGCCAGATTCTCAGTTAATTACCTCGATGCTACCGTGACAAGGCCCATGACCCTGACCCGAGGTAACTTTCCATGCTTCGCCGCCTTTTCGTTCGCTCACACCGGACGGCGCTGACCTCAGCGCGTCGGCCATCATGTCGTTCGCGTCGGCGTAGACGAACTGGCGCCTCGATCTCCGCACTGGCCTTGATCGGCGCCATGGTGGGTGCTGTCGCACTTCCGCTCCCCCAGGCGGAGGCTGTTCGCGGAAATCCATCCGGAGGAGAAGGAAAATTCAGTCGGGTCATCGACTGGATCGACTGGACAGAAATGACCAACACCCGATGGGAGAACGGAAAACGAATCCTTCCCGACGGAGCTTCCGGTGTCACGTGGTCCACTCCTTCACAGATTTCCAGCGACCTATGGCGCACCAGTCGATGCACAATCTCCGACGTACGAACCACGGCTACAGGGCGTGACAATCCCAGGTTAACGACACACGCAGGCATACAGGTCGAGTACAGACCGGGATCCTGGCGGGGTGACGGTCTCGCTCGCCTCTACAACGACGGCACGAACTACACAGCCGGCGTTGCCAAGAATCCTGGTATCACCTCATCCAACCTGCCCCTTGGTATCGTCAATCTCCAGGACGCATCGACCCATCAATTCAAGATCGACTGCCAGGCATACATCGTCACTTCCCCCACCCAGCCACGCAAGGCTGATCTGGAGACCTTGCCCAACAAGATCGAGGTGCCGATGGAGGGCATGGTGTTCGCGGACGCCGAAGCCTCCAACTGGAGTGCTCACGGCTCACAGGAATATATTTCCGTAGCGCCCGAACCCAGCAATCCGGGTCAAAATGTTTCCTACTACCTGCTGGAAAGCGCCCGAGCCGCAGGATGCACCACGAATTCCTGGGTGGGACTGACTAATATTCCAACCACGGCTGGAACAAGGCAGGGCCTCAAGCTGCGCCCGGATGCCGGTGAGTGCAGCTATCAAATCAATAAGGGTTACGGCCCTTCTTCGGTGATGTTCATCAGCAACAGCAAGAGCGGCTACGTTGAGATTCACGGCGGCGGTAACAGCGCGGTCGCACTCGGCGTCGTGTCCTACATCGATTTGGGAGACGCACCGGAAACGTATGGCACCGCTGGTAGCGTGTTCCGTCCCTCGTGGAGCGGCGGCCTACTATCCGGCCAGGGTCAGAGCAACATTCCTGCTCAAACGGGTCCGGACCAAGCTGAAGCAGGCCTGTGGTACAACCTCAGCCAGGCCGCGGACCAGAACCGTGTGGCTACCGCCAACTCCGCGCTCGTCCATCTGGGATCGCTGACGGACACCGACGATGACATCGCTCAGACGACCGACGCCTCGGGTGACGACGTCACCGACACCGATGACGAGGATGCTCTGCCCGACGGCTGGGACCGCGTCATCTGGACCGACATCGGCCAGAAGTGGAGCCAGCAGATCAGCTGCTCGGGCACCGGCACCAAAGTCGCCGGTTGGGTGGACTGGAATCGGGACGGCTCCTTCTCCCCCGACGAGCGCTCCGAGGTGACCTCCTGCTCCGGAGCCGGCCAAGCCACCCTGACCTGGACCGTCCCCCAGAACGCCAGACGAAGCACTCTCAACGGAGACGGCGCAGCCACATTCATGCGTCTGCGCATCACTGGTCCAACGCCGACGGGTCAGGCGGCCGAGGATCCTCAGCCCACCGGCATCGCGCTCAACGGAGAGGTCGAGGACCACCAGGTTCAGGTCCAGCTCCCCAACCTCACCATGGTCAAGGAGGTCGACAACACGGCGGCCGGCGACCTGGGACTGACTGCCAGCGACTGGACACTCACCGCTTCCCCCCAGCGCGGCACAGCGGTCTCCGGGGCCGGTGGCTTCAGCGCGTCCTACCTGCCCCAAGGCAAGACGGCCCTGTCCGAGTCCTCCTCGTCGGCCAAGTCCGCCGGGTACAAGGCCACCATCACCTGCGCACCGCACCCGAACTCGGACCTGAAGACTCCCGCATCGACCTTCGACACTGCTTCGAGCACTCTGGACCTCGCCACGGGCGAGTGGATGACGTGCACGGTCCTCAACACCGCCGTGCCTGGCCAGGTCATCTGGAGCAAGGTCGACGACGCCGGTAACGCCCTGGCCGGAGCCGTCTTCACCGTGGCCTCGAGCTCTCTGAACAACGGCCAGGTGGAGGTGACCGACTGTGCCACCGACAATGGCAAGGCCGCTTGCCCCAACGGTTCCGTCGATCAGGATCCGCGAGCCGGGTACTTCAAGGTCGTGGGGCTGACCTGGGGCGAGTACTCCCTGACCGAGACCCAGGCACCGACCGGATACCACATCTCCGGCGAGACACTGACCAAGACCTTGGACGGATCGGCCCCCGCCGCCAGTGCCGACGACACCACCCCCACGCTCGATCTCGGTCAGGTCACCAACACCCGGATCAAGGGGGCGGCCACCTGGACCAAGACCGATGAGCGGGGCAACGCCATCAAGGGAGCGCAGTGGTCACTGACCCCCCTGGACTCCAACGGCAGGCCCTTGCCCCGTCAGGCCCGCACCATCACCGACTGCGCAGGTACCTGCCCCCAAGGCAGCCTGGACACCGACGCATCCCCCGGGGCCTTCAAGCTGGCGGACCTGGGTTACGGCTCCTACCAGCTCATTGAGACCAAGGCGCCGGTCGGCTACGTCCTCGACGCCACGCCCCACACCATCGCCATCTCCACTCCGGACCAGGTGGTGGCGCTGGGCAACATCTCCAACCGCAAGTCAGCGGTTCCCGCCATCCCCCTCACCGGTGGAAGCGCCGCCACCACCTACCTCATCGCCGGAGGGGCGGTGCTGGGGATCACGGCACTGGTCATGGCGATCCAGGCGTACCGACGCCGTCGAACCGGTATGGACTGACAAGAGACCGACGAGGCAGCGATCCTCCCGGCGGTCACGCACGTCTGACGGGCTGTTGATGCTTCGGCATCGACAGCCCGTCGAACGTTTCTGCGTCCACCAGTTTTGTTTTCAATATCGATACTGATACTGTTTGCGCATGGCCTCCTCCGCACTGCTGCACCCGGTTCGTCTGCGCATCGTCCAGACTCTGCTCGCTGACGGCGACCTCACGCCGCATCAGCTTCATGCGCGCCTTGTCGACGTCCCCATCGCGACGCTCTACCGGCACGTCAACCACCTCGCCTCGCACGGACTCATTGAGGTGGCCCAGGAGCAGCAGGTCCGGGGGGCCAGCGAGAAGACCTACCGAGTCACCCCCGGGATGGCCAACCCGACCCCGGAGGACCTCGGATCCTTGAGCCGCGAGGAGCTCATGACGGTGTTCACGGTCTTCACCACTGGACTCATCGGCGACTTCGCCGCGTACATCCGCGACAGCGATCGTCCTGATCTCGCCGAGGACCGGGTGAACTTCACCCAGGCCAGCTTCTGGGCGACTCAGGCGGAGGTTGACGCGTTTCTCGACACCGTCTCTCAGGCTCTGCGGGACCTGGTGGGGATTCAGCCTGGCGACGATCGTCGCCGTCGGACGCTGACCACCGTCCTGATCCCACGACCCGACGGCGAGCAGAGCGCCTGACCGCCACCAGTACCCTCCCCACTCACCCTCACCGAGAAAGCGAGTTGTCGCGATGAACACTGCTGACCATCCGGCTGTCTGGATTCCCGTCATCGTCCTGGTCACCATCATGGTCGTGGCGTGCCTGATCGATATTGTCAGGCGCCCCCGCGTGGAGCACCTGCCCAAGGCGGCCTGGGCTCTCATCGTGGTGCTCGTCGTCCCCCTCGGAGCGGTCGCCTACCTGACCCTGGGGCGGGGCAGGGGAACAACGCTGAGCGACGGAGACCTGTGATGACACCCGACACCGCCCTTCGGGTCAGCCACCTGAGTCGGGTCTTCGCCAATGGAGCCGGGATCCATGACATCTGCCTGTCGGCCCAGGACCGGTCGGTGACTGCCGTGATCGGACCCAACGGCGCTGGCAAGACGGTTCTGTTCAGCGCGATCACGGGCCTGTGCCCGGTTGATGAGGGCAACGTCGAGGTCGCCACTGGCAAAACGGTGGCCTACTGCCCGGATGTTCCTCAGTTCGAGTCATGGTTGACGGCGACCGAGATCGTGGAAACCTCGTTGGCACTGTCGGACGCCTCCGGCGACATCAGCGTCTCCGAGGCACTGGATCAGTGCGGGCTGACCCGCGTAGCCCACCGACGGGTCGCCGACTTCTCCAGGGGAATGCTGCAGCGCCTGGGGATCGCGGCGGCACTCGTTCTGGACCCGGGTCTGCTGATCCTGGACGAGCCCAACAGCGCTCTGGATCCTGTGGGTCGCGCCGACGTGCGTCGCCTCATCCACGAGCAGAAGCAGCATCGATGCATCCTCCTGTCCAGCCACCTGCTCAGCGAGGTCGAGCAGCTGGCCGACCACGTCATCGTCATCAGCGAGGGGCGCGTCATCTCCCAGGGCACGACGGTGGACCTTCTCACCTCGGGTCGTGAACCCTCCTGGACCCTCAGGTTCCTTCACTCCTATGAGCCCGATGAGCAGGCGCGTCTGACAGCGAGACTGCATCGCACGTTTCCCAGTGGTTCCTTCGCCACACCGACTACGACGACGTGCACGGTCCGGTTCCCGAGCCTCGACATGGGGACGGCCCTGCTTCCCAAGGTCATGGAGCAGGTGGATGTCCCCATGCTCGAGGTGACGCTGACGGGCCGCGACCTCGACGCGTCCTTCGCCCACCTTGTCACTAGACAGGAGTTCTGATGTCCACCCCGCTTCGATCGCCCACGGCCTCCGTCACCAGGACCTCCATCACGAGCTCTCTCATAGTCGAGCTGCGCCGGCTCACACGCTCGGGACTCGGGCTCGGGGTGCTCATGGCCTTCGCCTTCTTCGGCCTATCCAGCCCGGTACTCGCGATCTACATGCCTGAGATCCTCGGTGCTGCTGCGAGCAGCGACCAACTCACGATCGCGGCCTCCCAGGCCACACCGGCCGATGCCATCTCCCTGTTCAACCAGTCCGCCATGCAGCTGGGTCTCATTGTGACGGTCGCGGTGGCGATCACCTCGATCGGTTGGGACACGCGCCCGGGATCCTCGATCTTCTACCGGACCCGGGCACGCCGATTGAGCACCGTTCTGCTGCCACGCCTTATCGTCGACTGGCTCACCGCGCTGGCAACGTACTCGTGCGGCCTGCTGCTCGCCGTCGTCGTGACTACCAGTGCGATCGGACGTCCACCTGCCGGAGTGGTGGCCAGGACCTGGGTGGCCTGCGGGCTCTACATCGTCATGGCGATGAGCATCGGCCACCTGCTCGCGGCAAGCCTGCGTCGGACGACGACGGCGATTGCCCTGACCACGCTCCTGGTCCTCGTCCTGCCGGTGATGAACCAGGTGCCGGGAACCTCCCGTTGGGCTCCCACCGCGCTGCTTCTGCCGGCGGGGCTGCATGCGATGCCGGTGGTTGCGGCCTTGGTTGTCACCGGACTGTGCGCCGTCGGAAGCGTCCTCATCGCAAGGCGGCAAATGCTCAGACGCGATGCCTGACGGGACTCGTGGGTCAGGACGACCTTGATGGGCGGCAGACACCGAGGTGTCTGCCGCCCATCTGCGTGCCCCCTCGGTGCGGATGCCTCACAGGAGCGGCAGGAGGATGTCGGTGACAGCGTCGACAGGCGGGGTGGTCGCCGGGTCGGTGAGGTACTCCTCGATGATCGGATGGTCTCGCGGCTCCTCGCCCGAGCTCGGCAGCCACTGACCGTAGAGCCACAGGTAGGCGGCATGCATCGAGGAGTAGGGGCCGATGTAACGCATGATCGCGTACCGGCCGGCCGGCACCACCCTCTCTGCAAGATCGTGGGGAATCTCGTACCAGGGTCAACGACGGTTCCAGCCGCAGAGCGCAGATCAACCGGGGTAACGGCGTCGGGATCGTCCTCATAGATGGCAACCATCAGACTCCCAGAGCCCACACGGTCTCTGACTCGGCTGAACGCCCGGCCGATATCCATATAGGCACCGCGGTGCTCGGATACCGCAAGTCGATAGCCGCGGCGAGTCTCCACGCGCACCGCCCACCCCGGGTTCTCTCTCACCGACGACGTCGATCCCGAACCACAACTCGTCACCGGTGAGTCGATCGATGCCGGGCGTCCACCGATGCGGAATCGGCTGGGAGTCGTCCTATAAGAGCGGAGAAAGGCTCGGCTGAATACTTCGGTGCCGGTGAACCCGGCTTTCCAGGCAATCCGTTCCACCGGCCACGAGGTCTCTGTGAGCATGGCGGCAGCCCGCTCCAAACGGAGACGGCGTACGGTCTGAGCGGCCGTCTCCCCGCGCACCGCCCGGTAGATACGATGCCAGTGATAGCGGGAGAACCCGGAGACGTGAGCGAGAGTCTCCAGGCTGAGGTCCTCGTCAAGATGCGCATAGATGTAGTCGGTGACAACGTCGAGCTGGCGTTGGTACTGATCAGCCCTCATGTGTCCGAAAGGACCCCGATGGACAGGTGAATCGAGCCATCCGGAGCGTAGTACTCGTAGTCGGCACGATAGTCACGGGTCAGGTCCTTGCGTGCCCAGACATCCACCCACGCTTCATAGACACTCTCCGGCCGAGCATCAGCCAGCGTGATGATGTCGTGAGTGGAGTTCGGGATCGTCACAGTCACCTGGCCAGGAGAAACCGGACCTCCAGCCTCGATGCGCCTGCCGATGACGAGGGTGTAGACGCCGTCGACATCATCGCCGGGAGTCTCGTAGTCGGTATAGACCGCATAGATGCCAGGGCCGACGCCGGGCTTCTCGGGTGCGAGGAGCCCGGCGTCGGCAGCGGCCCGCCAGTGAGGGGGAATGGTGCGGGCCGCTTCTCGGTTCGATGTCCGAAGAGGCAGGCCAACGACGTCGAAGGAGCCAATCGTTTCTCTCATGCGCACCATGATGCTCATATGGCGCCCAGAGCTCACCGACGATTCTTGCGGACCTGGCCGGGTCGTCAGTTCTGCGAGTGGGTCAGGACGATCTTGCCGGTGGTGCTTCCCGCGCGCACCGCAGTGACAGCCTGAGCGGCCTCCTGGATCGGGAGGCGGTCGGCGACGTGGACGCTGATCTCTCCAGAGGTCACGAGCTCCACCGCACGCCTCAGGTGGCAATGACGGCCGCCATCGTCTGCGGGGTGACCGCGGCGGCCATCTTAGGAAGCATCGTCGTCGGGGAAGAAGATCTCCTCGATGGTCAGGCCGAAGACGCGCGCAATGGTGAAGGCCAGGGGCAGGGAGGGGTCGTAGCGGCCGGCTTCCAGGGCGTTGACCGTCTGGCGGGATACTCCCAGCTCCTCGGCGAGCCGGGCCTGGGTCCAGCTGCGCTGGGCGCGCAGCACCTTGAGATCGTTCCTCACCGGTACCGCCAGGTGGACCACAGCATCCCGACACCGAAGAAGAAGGCCCATATGGCGCTGACCCATATGAGGCTGACATGTGGTGCTCCCACTTCCTCCATGAGGCTGTAAGCCATTGAGACGATCACCGTTCCTGCTGCGGAGATGACGAGCGCTTCCTGCACCTTGCGCGCCTGCATCTCATCGACCTCCCGGGACAACCTCATGAGGGCCCAGGCGCAGATGCACGCTCCGATCATGGGAAGCATGACGACGACGAAGCGCCACGGGTCATCTCCCATGGATCGTGCCCACCGCAAGCCGACCAGGACGCCAACGGAGTAGAGAACGGCACCGATGCCGAATCTGATGAAGTAGGCGACACCCACCTTGCGTTCAATGGTCATGACTGCCCTCCGTGGCTGGAGACAATGAGACGGAACGGTCGCTGTTTCCCGCCGACTCGCCCGCAACTGTCACCATGAGTATAAAGCAGACTTGTCATTCAGTCAAGGTTACTTTCCTTATCGACGGCGTTCTCCTGACCGCTGTTTCATCACCAGGTTCTGCCCCACTGGACTCCTTGGAGGAAATCAGCCCGGTGGTGTCCGAATCGGTGACAAAGGGCCCCCGGACCCCCAGACCGCACGAACGAGAACCTTGGAATCATGAGGTTTCGCTCCGCCTGGATGACAGCGATCGGAGCCTTTGTCACCGATCTGGACACCCGGCCCCTCTCCCGGCTCCTGGTGTCCTTCGTCTGACTCCCGGCGGTGCTCGATCAGCGGGCCGCGTCCGGCCGGGGCCCCTTCAGGCCGGCTACTGCACGAGGGTGGGGGTGTACTGGCCAGGGGTTGTCCATACTGCACGAGCCCCGGACCTTCGTGGAGTACACCCGAATCTTGGCCAGTAGCCCCCGACCCTCGTGCAGTACACCCACGTGCTGGCAAGTCACATCCGAGGTTCGTGCAGTACGCGCCCAGCGCTACCAGAGCGACCAAGCGCGTTCCTTCGGCGACGCGATTAAGCGCACTCCTTCCGGCAAGACGACCAGCAACTCTCACCCCAGGTAACCCGCCCACCGGTGCCTCAGATGCCATGACCCCCGAAACCCTCAGGAATCACGAGACAACACAGTCGTCGCCAGGTACGCGCTGCCAAGCACCGTGCCGGCGACAACCGGGAAAGCGGGGATCACCCACCGATGGGGGCGCACCTCGACCCCGTGGGCCCGCAGCGTCCGCTTCGCGAAGATCCAGAAGGGCAGGACGACCGGCAGGGCGGTGGCCACGCCGGGGGTGTAGCGCCGGGCGAGGGCCGCCGTGGCCAGGTGGCTGAAGGTGTGCATGCCGTAGCCGTAGAGCACAGCCTGATAGAAGGGTGAGTGCCCGCGGGTACGGCAGCCGTCGATCGAGGCAGCCGCCATGAACACTCCCATGGCACCGATCCCCAACTTGATCTGCTCGCGCGAAAGGCCGTTGCGCCGAACGTCGTCGGGCAGGAAGGGAATCTTGTCGAAGGCCGGGTGAGTCCAGCCGGGCATCATCGCCAGCTCCTCGAGGTCGTGGGCCAGCCATGAGAAGAACAGGCCCCCGGTCGCCAGCGAGACGGAGTCCATACGATCACCTCCGACGTCAACGCCGAACACCAAAAATCCGCTGACGCAATATCACATTGCTTCAGCGGATTTTATCAGTGGAGCCAACGGGACTCGAACCCGTAACCCCCTGCTTGCAAAGCAGGTGCGCTACCAATTGCGCCATGGCCCCTTTCGGGAGCGATCGCCTGATCGCGTCGGTCCTTAATCGACAGGATCAGTGACCTCGGCCCATGCGGCCCGCTCCATGCGCGCCGCCTCGAACCTGAGCCACGCGGCATAACCGGCTGCGGCCAGGAACGAAAAGACCGCGGCTGATACGACTGCACGGTTCCTCATGAAACCTCCTCATCGTCTCACCGCGGACGGTGGGCCTAGCTGGACTCGAACCAGCGACCTCATCCTTATCAGGGATGCG
>CAUVMS010000037.1:0-21167 GCA_963552815.1 uncultured Actinomyces sp.
ACACTCATGGGCGGCCCACGACGGATCAGCGACCAAGCACACGAGGAGACACCGTGGCCGACACTGAGCAGCCGACCGGCACGCATCATGCGGGGGAGATGGCACCCAACCCCTATAGCCGCAGCTGCCCCTCACGCCGTCTACTCAAGTCACTCGGCGACCTGTGGACCGTGCTCGTCGTCGGGGCGCTTCACGAAGCGGGCCAGCCACAACGCTTCAAGGAGATAGCGACCCGCGTCGACGGTATCTCCACCAAGATGCTCACCCAGACGCTTCGGGCTCTTGAACGCGATGGTCTTCTCGAGCGCCATCAGTACCCTGAGATCCCACCGCGAGTGACCTACGAGCTCACCGACTCAGGCAAGGGGCTGGCGGAGGCGCTCGCTCACGTCGAGGCCTGGGCCACTGAGCACCTCGGCGCTGTCAGCCAGGCCCGGGCGCGCTATGACGCCGACCACTGAGCCTCCGCGAAAACGCTCGCCGAGGGCGTTTCGAGTGCGTCTACAGGTGCCGCCAGGTCTCCACCCGCCAGCGCGCGTCCCCGGAGACGGGGCGCCACTGACCCTCCGGGTCGGACAAGGCCGGGTCGATGCTCCACTCCTGGCTGCTGATCCCCGGTGCACGTACGAGCGCCGAGGCGGGCAGACCGCGCTCGCGGGCCCGTTCGGTGGCATCCAGATCCAGGACGCTGACGACGAGCACATCGGGAAGCCCCGCCGCCAGGGCCTGTTCGTAGACGCTTCCGCCGCCGATCACCCACAGGCGGGGGAGGTTCGCAGCGCCGTCCTGGCGGGAATCGGACCCCAGGTCGGCGACCAGACCCCGCGCCGCCAGCGAGAGCCCCTCGCGCAGAGAGCCGGCGCGGATCGCGCCCTCGGCCTGCCAGGACCGGTCACGGGTGAGGACCACGTTGCGCCGCCCGGGCAGGGCGCCACCCAATGACTCCCAGGTGGTGCGTCCCATGACCAGCCCGCAGCCCATGGTCGTGGCCTTGAAGTGGGCGAAGTCCGCGGGGACGCGCCACAGCATGTCGCCGTCGGCCCCCAGGACGCCGGTGACGTCCTGGGCCCAGATCATCCCCAGGCCGCTCATACCGCGACCGGGGCCTTGATCGTGGGATGGTGCTCGTAGCCCTGGGAGGCATCGATGTCGTCCATGTCGTAGGCGTCAATGGACTCGGCCCGCTCCAGGCGCAGCGTGGGGAAGGGGTGGGCGTTGGGCACCCGGGAGAGCTGGGTGCGGACCTGCTCGACGTGGTTGTCGTAGATGTGACAGTCCCCGCCGGTCCAGATGAGCTCACCGGGCTCCAGATCCGCCTGCTGGGCGAGCATGTGGGTGAGCAACGCGTAGGAGGCGATGTTGAAGGGCACGCCCAGGAACAGGTCAGCGCTGCGCTGGTAGATCTGCAGGCTCAGGCGGCCATCGGCCACGTAGCACTGGAAGAAGGCATGACAGGGTGCCAGCGCCATCGAGCCCAGCTCGGAGACGTTCCAGGCCGAGACCAGCATGCGCCGCGAGTCCGGATCGGTGCGCAGCGTGTCGATGAGCCCAGCGATCTGGTCGATGGCGCCCCCGTCGCGGGTGGGCCAGGAGCGCCACTGGGAGCCGTAGACCGGGCCCAGCTCGCCGGATTCATCGGCCCACTCGTCCCAGATCGTGATGCCCCGCTCCTGGAGCCAGCGCACGTTCGTATCCCCCCGCAGGAACCACAGCAGCTCGCCCTTGACGGCCTTCATGGCCACGAACTTCGTGGTGATGCGTGGAAAACCCCGTGCCAGGTCGTAGCGCAGCTGACGGGCGAAGAGCGAACGGGTCCCAGTACCGGTGCGGTCCGACTTCTCAGCACCGTTGGTCAGGACGTCGGCCAACAGGTTCTCGTAGGAGACATCAACGCCCCCTGGAGGGGTGAGCCCCATCTGCTCCAGGGCCGGGTACTGCACAGCCGGCGACGGCTGCTCGGGCGCGCCGACGGCGTTCATACGTCGATCACCTCGAAGCGGGGATCGTTGATGTCCCTGCTGTGGACACCCAGGATGAGCTCGGGTCCCAGCGCCGCCTGCGCCCCCTCGATGACCTGGTTGGCCAGTGCCCGGCCGCCGGACCAGCCGATGGCGGCTCCGATCCCGAAGGGGATGAGACGCCCCAGCGCCAGCGCCCCACCCTTGGCAGCCGAACGCTTGGCCACCCGCTTGATGAGATGGGCATTGATCGACTTCACCGATGGCAGCGGCATCTGCATAAGCACCTGCGCCGCCCAGAACATCGAGGACAGGCCCAGCTGGCCCTGGACCGCCTCAGAGCCCTCCTTGCCCAGGAGGGCGGACAGGACCAGGGCCCGACGGCGCTCGGTGTCGACGACGTGGACCCCCTGGATCTCCGCGACCGTCAGGACGTAGGAGACCGCCGAGGCGATGAAGGCGGCGCTCTGTCCCACCGTCAAGGCGGCCGCCGCACCGGTGCTGATCGCCGGCAGAGCGGCGGAGGCCCCGACCGCCCCCGATGACAGTCCCGCGTCCCGCCGGAAGCGGGAGGCGGCCATCTCGACGAGCTCGGCGGCATCCGCCCCGGGACGGTCCCGGCGCATTCGTGCCACGCGCTCCTCGATTCGGGCGGCGGGGATGGCGATGGCCTTGTCCAGGGCACGTTCCAAGGCGGTCGAGCGCCCGGAGCCGGAGGTGTTCACGATTGTCTCCTCACGTGAGTGTCGCAGGGGACGGAGGTGTAGGGCCTGGTGAGCCTGATGGCCGGGAGCCTGGCGCTCAGTCCTCGTCGGGGTCGACGATCGTCGTCGTGTAGGAGGCGCCGTGCTCGATGGTGTGACCCACGGTGCAGTGACGGTCGACCGCGGCTGCGACTCGCTGGCTGAGCAGCTCTCGCTGGCCGGCGTCAAGCGAGGACAGGTCGGTGACGATCTCGACCTGGAAGGACTCGTAGCGCTCCTCAGCGTCGTTCTTGACCGACGAGCAGCCTACCGTGGCCTCGAAGTCCTCACCCAGGGCCTTGGCCAGGCGATGGTCGGCGGACAGGGTGTTGCAGGTTGCCAGGGCGATCTTCATCAGCTCGCCGGGGGAGAACTCTCCCGGGCCCATGCCGATGCGCACCTCGGCGCCGGCGGAGTTACGACCAATGTACTGACGTGTGCCCGTGCGCTCGGCCCACACGGCACTGGCCGTGCTGGACGTGCTGGAGGTGTTGGTGGTTGCGGGGGTGCTTGATGTACTCATGGCGAGATCGTGCCACGAAATGGGGCGCGAGCAGTGGTCAGCGTCCCCTGAATCGCCTGTGCTGCGCGCCTGGCGGACAAGAACCCCTCACGGGAATAACAACGCTTGGCGACGGTGCTCACAGTCAGTGATCGAGGCGTGATCGAGGCGCGGCTCAGTGCTCGGCGAGCCAGGCGGCGGCGCGGCGCTCCTCATCGGCCACGACCCGGCCCACCATGCCCATGGCCTTCTCCTCGATGGTCTTGCCCACCAGGGGGACGCTCACCTGGAGGTCGACGTCGACGGTGACCGTGGTGGCCTGCGTCGAGACAGAGGCCTCAGCGTTCTCAGTGCTCTCAGCAGCCGGAGCCATGGTGGAGGTGGCACTGACCTTGACCGGGGCGCCCTTGATGGCCACGTCGTATCCGCCCGAACGTGAGCCGTCCTCCTTCGGCTCGCCCCAGGACTCGGCCACGGTGAAGGACACCGCCGAGCGCACCAGTCGGGAGGCGACCGAGGGCAGCCGGGAGGGCTGGATGCTCCCGGCGATGGTGGAAACGAATCCCTGCCCGCGCTGGGCGACGTCGACCGAGGCGTCATCGAGTCCGGCTCGAGCGACCCGCTCCTCCTGGTAGGCGGGGGTGGCGAGCATCTGGGCGGTGCGAGCGGGATCGGCGGGGTAGGTGATGGTGATGGTCTTCCTCATGGCGCGATCCTGCCACGTCATGCCGGCTCAGAGCACGATCGGGTCACGTCCGGTTCAGGCTCGACGACGGGTTGATCAGGGGCTGACCATGGGGATGGCCGCTGGGCTGAGCCCGGATGCGGACCCTGCCTGTCGTTGTGTCCTGCTTGGCAAACAGCCGCCTCAACGAGCCGGGCTTGCTCACTACCGATAACCTTGAGAGGTGCCTAATCTTCTGCCCAGCGCCCTCAGAGACGCAGTCGACCTCGCTGAGGCCGACCTCGACTGGATCCACCAGCTGGTGGCCGACTGGCAGCTGATCGCGGACCTGTCCACCTCCGACCTGGTCCTGTGGGTGCGCACCCGTGCCGGGCGTTTCATCGCCGCTGGGCACACTCGTCCCTCCGGAGGCACCACCGTGCACCTGGAGGACGTCGTCGGGCGGCGCATGCCGGCCTCGCGCGAGGCCATGGCCATGGAGTCCCTGTCCACCGCCCAGATCCAGGATGCCGCCGAGCCCTACTGGACCGGGACCGCCGCGGTCCAGGAGGAGTACATCCCGGTCGTCCACGCGGGTACACCGATTGCCGTGGTCACCCGGGAGACGTCGGTGGGCGTCATTCGTGGCGGGCGCATCGTCGAGCGGGAGATGGAGGAGATCGCCGAGGTTCTCTGCCAGATGACCGCTGCGGGCGACTTTCCCATCCAGGGGGCCGGTACCACGATCCGGCATGGCACCCCGCGTGTGGCCGACGGCGTCCTGCGTCTGGACGAGGACGGGCGGATCGTTTACGTCAGTCCCAACGGTCGCTCCTGCTTCCATCGTCTGGGCATTGAGGGCGAGCTGGAGGGGATCCAGCTGGCCGAGGCCGTCACCTCGATCATTCCTGCCCGCACCCCCGTGGACGAGACTCTGGCCGTGGTTCTCATGGGACGGCAGGCTTGGCTCACCGAGGTCGAGGTCGGAGGCGTGTTCCTGTCGCTTCGCTCCATCCCCCTGACTCGGGACGGGCGCCGATCCGGGGCGGCGCTCCTGGTCCGTGACGTCACCGAGGTGCGTCGGCGCGAGCAGGTTCTGCTCAACAAGGACGCCACCATCCGTGAGGTCCATCACCGAGTCAAGAACAACCTGCAGACCGTCTCGGCACTGTTACGCATGCAGGCCCGCCGCGCCTCGAACGAGGAGACCCGTCAGGCGCTGTCGGAGGCTGAACGACGGGTGACGACGATCGCCACCGTCCACGATGCCCTGAGCCACAACGTCAATGAGCGGGTGGACTTCGACGACGTCTTCTCCTCCATCTTGCGCATGGCGGCGGTCGTGGCCTCGCCAACGGGTCAGGTCAGCACCAAGCTGGAAGGCTCCTTCGGCGTGGTCGATGCCGACACCGCTCAAGCGCTGGCCACGGTTCTGGCCGAGCTGGTGACCAACGCCGTCGAGCACGGGCTCGACGGACGTGACGGACGGGTGACCGTGAGCGTCCGCCGCGACGAGGACCGGCTCGAGGTCCATGTCACGGACAATGGCGCAGGCCTGGCTCCGGGCACTCTCATGACCGGTCTGGGGACGCGCATTGTGACCACGCTCGTGCGCGGAGAGCTGCGTGGAAGCATCGACTGGCAGCCTCTGAGCGGGGGCGGCACTGACGTCGTCATTCACGCTCGCCTCAACCAGGGGGCGGTCAGGAGCGAGTCCTGAGTTTTTCGGCGTTGAGCGATTGAAGGCAGCGGAGTAAACGAAAACGGCGTTCGCACGAATAACCGTGCGAACGCCGTGGCGTTCATGCCTCGCCGGTTTTCAGGACGATCTGCGGGCGCGAGCCGCACGACGCTTGAGGGAGCGCCGCTCATCCTCGCTCATGCCGCCCCAGACGCCGGCGTCCTGGCCGTTCTCCAGAGCCCACTTCAGGCAGGTGTCCACCACCTCACAGCGGCTGCAGACCTCTTTCGCCTTAGCGATCTGAGCGATGGCCGGACCGGTGTTTCCTACAGGGAAGAAGAGCTCTGGGTCAACGGTGAGACATGCGGCTTGACTGCGCCAGTCCATAAGGGCCCCCTTCAAGGTCATCGGTCATGCGGCTATCGCCGTCCGGTTTGTCAGGGAGCGGCGGCCACGTCTGAGAACAACTTTCACATGACGGGGGGCGACGGGCAAGACTTCGATCGTGAGACCTGCGCCGATAACCTGTCGTGATCCTCACAGGTTGTCAGAGCGTTGAGATGACGCTACTTCCGGCCATTGAGAATGCCTGTTAAACAGGATGTTCAATAGGGATATCGTCGTTGTCGTCTTCGGGCCTTGGCAGCACGATCTGAATCGGTAGACACGTTCCACGATAGACGAGGGCTCCACGCCCCGGGAGCGTCATCGTCCGTGGATCGGTGACCGCTCTCAGTGACATTCCCGCGGCCTGGTCGGCATGTCGCAGACCGGGCCATAGCACAACGATCGCCTCGCGCTCGCGCAGTGTCGATATCGCACCGCGGAAGGTGGCTGCGACCTTCTCCGTCGACGCCGATGCCAGGACCACCTCTGAGCGTGCCAAGGCGGTCTCCACCCGACTGGCAGTTGCCGGATCCGCCGTGTCCAGGTCGTCGACGACGAGGCTTCCTGAAGGGAGCGCCTGAGCCAGGGCCCGCAGCGCCGTGGAGCGTCCCGAGCCAGGTGGTCCTGCGACCAGGACGCTGGTGCGCGGAGGCAGGAAGACAGGCAAAACCGTGTCCCCTCCTACGGCCCAGGTTCCCTCTGGGACATCGGCCCAGGTGATTCGTTCCGGCAGAGGCTCGAGCCGGAGAGCTGGGCGGCAGCGGGCGGACTCGGGCGGAGGGCCCTGACGGAGCACGATCTGACACGCGGTTGTCACCGCCCCGTCCAGGATGACGCCCCGCCCGGGGACGCCGCCGGTGACGACCCCGCGTGGAAGACCGGCGAGCGCGGCCTGGGTGCTGGTGGCCGCGCCCAGGACCAGCCTGAGTCCCACGGATCCGGCCCACCGAGAGGTGGAGGCAACCAGCGGGGCGGTCAGCAGCAGAGACATGCTCGTCGCCGACGCAGTGCGGACGATGGCCTCCAGCAGGGCGTTTCCCTGCCCGGGACCCAGCACCTCGTCGACGGCCGGGATGAGCGCGTCAACGTTGTCGAGGCACAACAGGTCGTCGCTCAGACGCCCACTGGCCGCAAGGCTCCACAACCGGGCCAGACGCCGCGGGTCCTCCGCTCCGACAACGGTTCCCACCGCGGGATGCGTCAGAAGTCTCTGCACGCCTGAGGCGGAGCCTATGCCGGCGCCGTCCGCCTTCGGGGAGCTGAGTCCGCACAGGTGCACTCCTCGTCCCGAGCGCAGCGCCCCCATCGCCGCCGACGCCACGAGCGTTGAACGCCCCGACCCCGGTGTCCCGAGCGCCAGCAGCGGATGCGTGATCGGCCAGTGCCACAGCCCCAGGCTCTGCTGGTGAGGAAGATCAGTCAGGGCGAGAAGGACCTGCTCTCCGGGCTCGTCCCGGCCGGAGCTCATCTGCCCGACGCGGTCGTCCTCCGAGAGCCCCCCGTGAGCGCCCGGGACGCGTCGTCGTCCCATCTCCAGCGCCCCGGCCTCGTCGACGACGGCAGGCAGGGCGGGCGCCCACGGACGCCATGGGGAGGCGTGGCCCTCGGCGGCGCACGAGACGAGGTCGACGATCTGCTGGACATCACGAGCGGTGCCGCACCAAGGAGCCTGAAGCACCTGGGGGCCGAGTGCGTCATCCGGATCGTGGGAGTCGGGTTCGGCTCCGCTGACCAGGACCCGTCCGGGATGACGACCGAGTCGGGCGGCGCCGTCGTGCCCCAGGACGTCCCTGGAATCGGCGGCGTCGAGCACCCGCAGACACACCCGTAGGGAGGTGTTCGCGCGGATCGCGGGGGAGACGGCGCCCTGGGGGCGCTGGGTGGCCAGAATGAGATGGATCCCCAGGCTGCGTCCCTGGGCGGCGATGCGCACCAGCGCCTCCAGGACCTCGGCGTGCTCCCCGGCCAGCGTGGCGAACTCGTCAACCGCCACCACCAGGTGAGGGATGACCACCTGTGGTGGAAGAGCGCCGATGTCCTTGGCGCCGTGGGCGGTCAGGATCCTCTCGCGCCGGTGCACCTCGGTCTCCAATGAGGACAGGGCCCGCCTGGTGCCGGCCGGGTCCAGGTCGGTGAGGACCCCGGCGGCGTGCGGTAGGCCGGCAAGAGCGCCGAAGGCTGCTCCTCCCTTGTAGTCGACGAGGACCATGGAAAGACGGTCCGGTGGGCACCCCAGAGCCAGCTGCACCAGCCAGGAGATGAGTAGCTCGGACTTCCCCGATCCCGTCGTCCCTGCCAGCAGAGCGTGCGGACCGTCCGCCACCAGGTCGGCACTGACCGGTCCATGCGATCCCACGCCGAGGACCGCCGGCAGTGACGACGTCCCGGAGGGGCACGAACGGGTCTGCTCCTTCCACCGCGCCCGAAGCTCGTGGGCGTCGAGGTCTTCTATGACCTCGCTGAGACGGACCATGTCGGGAACGCCTTCATGCGCCGCCGATGTCTCCGCCTTCGTAGTGATCCGGGTCCGGCACAGCTGGCGGACCGCGTCCCACCAGGCCGGTGAGCACGACGGCGCCCCGGTCGGGGCCGGGCGCAGCCTCAGCGCCTGAGGCGCAACCTGATCGTCTGGACAGGTCAGCACCTGAGCGATGTGAGGGTGAGCTCGCGGTCCCCAGGTGAGACGAACCCCGTAGGAGCCCCCGGCGCGCTTGCTGAACCGGTCCTCCACCCGGCTGTCCCGCAGGTCGTCCAGCGGGGCGTCCAGCTCGGCCAACCGGACCTCGTCACGGGCCAGAAGCTGTGCGCACCACCACATGAGGACGTTGCCGGCCTCCTTACCCTCCAGAGCCAGGCTCTCCCCGTCCTCGAGTGAGAGGATGCGGCGTCGTCGGCGCTCAGCGGTCCAGGCGGCCAGAGGACCGCCTGAGCCCGACCCCGTCGCCGAGCCCTCGGATCCTGCTTCCTGGGCGGGCTTGAGCACGCTGGAGCGTGCCGCCAGAGCCAGCAACATCGTGGAGGGATCCGGGTGGCCGTGTCTCCAGCCCGGATGGAGCCCCCTGAGACGCGGGCGGCCGCGCCATCGAGATCCGCCGGTGCGGCGGTTTCCCCGACGCCGTTGCAGGAACGGCACCAGGCGCATGATCGTCATGGCGAGCATCGGTGCCACCATGACCATGCCCATGGCGCCGCGGTTCCCGGTCGTGATCGCTATCGCCGCCGAGCCGGCCATGACCAGGATGCAGGCCAGCGAGCCCACCATCAACCAGACCATTGAGGACGCCGGCGGGGGAGCCGGAACCACCAGGTTGGCGGGACGTCTGCGCAGCTCGAGCACGCTGTCCCCCAAGCGCAGTAGCGTCCCCTCCCTCAACCTGACCTCCCTGCGCAGACGCAGCCACAGACCTAGGCGCCAGTAGCGGTAGGTCCCGTTGGCCGAGCCGCAGTCCCGGGCCCAGACCCGGCGACCGTGCAGTCGCAGGCGCAGGTGGCGGCGCGAGACCAGCGGGTCGCTCAGCACCTCGTCCCGACCCAGGACGGTTCCGTCCTCGGCGGCCATGACCAGTCCGCGGTCGGGCCCGTCCAGGATCGCGAGGTGCCAGGGCCCTGTCAGGGCGTCAACCGCCGCTCGGGCCGCGGCCCTGCCGGCCGACTGCGAGCAGAGGGCTGTAGAGCGGCCGCCCACCGAGTAGAGGGTGTGCGGGTCAGAGGCATCAGACGTGGGGCTCACACACCCAGAATCGTGGGTTGGGACAGCCGCGTCTCCGGCAGAGGAAGCAGGGTGTGGACAACCTCGCAGTTCCCGACTGAATTGGCTCACTGTGGACGCCTGGAAGGCCGAGATTCTGCGGTCCGCCGCCAAGGACACGTTCCAGGCAGTCCGTTCCGTGACGCCTGAAGCCGTTTCTTGCCGGGTTGAGGAAGGATAGCCCCATGACTGACTCCGATGCTCCCCGCGGCACTGCTCCCAGGCCGGCCGGACCGACGTCGTCGGCCCCCGGCTCGGACGACTCCTTCCGTCAGAGCCCTGCCGCACTGACTGTCGTCCCGGCCCGTGCTCGGGAACGCTGGGGTGAGCTGGTACGCGACATCGAGGCCGCCCGAGACGCCTACTACAACGCGATCGATGCCGAGAGCCCCCTGTCCGACGCCGACTACGACATCCTCTTCCGTGAGCTGGAGGACCTGGAGTCCGCCCATCCGGCCTTGGCCCGGGCCGGATCGCCGACCCGTAGCGTGGGCGGCCGCGCGATCACCGACTTCGCCCCGGCGCTCCACCACGAGCGTATGTACTCTCTCCAGGACGTATTCTCCCTCGATGAGGTCCAGGACTGGGCCGAGCGCATGGTCGCCGAGACCGGTGTCACCGACGACGAGCTCGCCATGACCGCAGAGGTCAAGATCGACGGCCTGGCCGTGGCCCTGACCTACGAGCACGGGATCCTCACCCGCGCCGCGACCCGTGGTGACGGAACGACCGGCGAGAACGTCACCGGCAACGTGCGCACCATCGCCAGCGTCCCCCTGGTTCTGGCCGGCGACTCCCACCCCTCCCTGCTCGAGGTGCGCGGCGAGGTCTACTTCCCCACCCAGGAGTTCGAGGCCTTCAACGAAGACCGTCGCACCCGCAACGTGCAACGGCAGGCCGACGGCGCCGCCCTCCTGCAGGTCTTCGCCAACCCCCGCAACGCGGCCGCGGGCTCACTGCGTCAGAAGAACCCCGCCATCACCGCCTCACGGCCACTGGCGATGATCGCCCACGGGGTCGGCGCCATCACCCCCGCACCGGGAGAGAAGCTTCCCACCCGCCAGCACGAGTGGTACGAGCTCCTGGCCGGCTGGGGGCTACCGGTGTCCCCCTACACCACCGTGGTGCGGGGACGGGCAGAGCGCGAGGCCTACATCGAGCGCTACGCCACCCACCGCCACGACCTTCTCCACGAGATCGACGGCATCGTCTTCAAGCTCGACGACCACTCGCTCCAGCGCCGGCTCGGTCACACCTCCCGGGTCCCGCGCTGGGCCACGGCCTACAAGTACCCGCCTGAGGAGGTGCGCACTCGTCTGCTGGACATCGCCGTCCAGGTGGGCCGCACCGGACGCGTCACCCCCTTCGGCATGATGGAGCCGGTCCTCGTCGCCGGCTCGACAGTGGCCCGGGCGACCCTCCACAACGCCACCGAGGTGGCGCGCAAGGGCGTTCGCATCGGGGACATGGTCATCGTGCGCAAGGCCGGTGACGTCATCCCCGAGATCCTGGGGCCGGTGGCCGACCTGCGCGACGGCAGTGAGCGGGCCTTCGTCATGCCGACGCACTGCCCCTCCTGCGGAACCGCGCTGGCGCCGGCCAAGGACGGCGACGTCGACCTGCGCTGCCCCAATACCCGCTCCTGCCCCGCCCAGCTGACCGAGCGGATCGCGCACATCGGCTCCCGAGGCGCGCTCGATGTCGAGGGACTGGGCGATGAGGCCGCCAGTGCCCTGACTCGACCCGACGCCGGACGCCGCGAGGCGCTGGCCGCGCTCGCGGCCGGGCAGAGCCTGGAGACGGAACGCGGGCGACTCAGCCTGCCGGCGGGTGAGCTCGACTCGTTGCACGCCTCACAAAGGGTGGAGGCCGTTGAGGAGCTTCTGCAGCGGGCAGGGGTCACCGAGCAGACCCCGGTGCTCACCGGGGAGGCCGCCCTGTTCGACCTGACCGAGGAAGACCTGCGCGAGGTCTTCGTGTGGCGTCCCGTTTCACGCCGCGGGGTCCTCACCGGCGACTGGCGCCTGAGCCGGTTCTTCTGGACCAAGCAGACCTACGACGCAGACGGTCGGGTCAAGAAGGCGACGGTGCCGGGCAAGAACGCGATCGCCATGCTCTCCCAGCTTCGCGAGGCGCGTACCCGACCGCTGTGGCGCATCCTGGTAGCCCTGTCCGTGCGGCACGTCGGTCCGACCGCCGCCCGGGCCCTGGCCGCGCGTTTCAGGTCCCTGGAGGCCCTGTGCCAGGCCGACGTCGCCGAGCTGGCCGAGACCGACGGCGTGGGCCCGACCATCGCCGAGTCCTGGGTACGGTGGCGCGACGTCGACTGGCACCGCGAGATCCTCAGCAGCTGGGAAGCAGCCGGGGTCCGTACCCGGGAGGAGACCTCGGACCAGCAGGAGGAGCCGGAGCGGACCCTGGAGGGACTGACTATCGTCGTCACCGGCTCGCTGGAGGGTTTCACCAGGGACAGCGCCAAGGAGGCCGTCGTCTCGCGAGGCGGTAAGGCCTCGGGCAGCGTTTCGAGGAAGACGAGCTTCGTCGTCGTCGGAGACAAGGCCGGCTCCAAGGAGGTCAAGGCCCGCGAGCTGGGACTGACGATCCTTGACGAGGACGGCTTCGTGACGCTCTTGGAGAAGGGGCCGCAAGCAGTGTCCTGAGGCATCATCAAGAAGCTGGGGCGGGGCACCTCCTGAATAAGGAGGTGCCCCGCCCCAGCTGTGACTAGACCGATTCCGGCTCAGTAGTGGCTCTGGACCACGGTGTTGTTGTCGACCCAGTTGTAGATCCACTGCGCCTCGGAGACCGGCATGTTGATGCAGCCGTGGGAGCCGGAGTATCCGAAGCTCGAGCGCCATGCCGCGCCGTGGAAGGCGTAGCCGCTGTAGAAGTAGCTCACCCACGGGACGTTCTCAGCGATGTAGGGCGTGCCGTCAGCGTTCTCGCCCTGCATGGTCTGGATCTCGTGCTGCAGGTAGACCTTGTAGGTGCCGGTCACCGTCGGGGTCTCGGGAGCGCCATCGACGATGGAGACCGGGCCGTGCACGGCGGTTGCGCCCTCGTAGGCGGTCACCGTCTTGTCCGACAGATTGAGGTCGACCCACTTCTCACCCGGAGCAGCCTGGTAGGGAAGTCTCTCCGCGCCATCGGCGATGGTGCGCTCCTTCCACTCCGCCTTGACCGTCGTCGTCTCGAAGGAACCGGTATAGGCTTTGTCACTGCCGAGGGACTGAGTGATCGAGGTGGCGACCGCGTCAGCGTTGTTGACGGTCTTGCCGTCCTTGGCCTCCGTGGGGGTGGAGACCACCTGCCCACTGGCGTTGACGTTGCGTTGACCGGTGACGGGGTCAACCTTGGCCTCCTCGGCCTGTGCCTGCACCCACTGCAAGACCTTCGCGGAGTCCACGGCAATAGTGGGGGCGGAATCGGCCGAGTTGGTCACCGTGATCCACGATGCCTTGTCCGTGTCATCCGCCGTGTAGGAGTCGTCATCCAGGGTGATGGTCACGTCCCTCGAGACCCAGCTGTTGGCCTTGTCGGCAACTTTCTGGGCGTCGTCGTCGGAGACCTTCGGAGCGGCGTTCGTCATCGTCAGCGAGACCGATGACGAGCCCAGGGACGTGGCGGCCTTGTGCGCGGCCTGCGCCAGGGCGTCCGCGTCCAGGGAGGCGCCCTCGGAGGAGTCCGTGGTGGAGAAGGTGGTGCCGTCGTCGCTGAGGACCACGGTGGCGTTGCGTGCCTTGGCGCGGTCCTCAGGGATGAGGGACGTGGAATAGGCATCCACCGTGGTCTTGTCGGTGGTGGTGACCACCGGGACCTCTCCCTTGGAGACCAGGGCCTGGAGCTTCTCACCGAGAGTGTCGCCGCGGGCCATGACGGCATTGGCGGTGGCCTGGGCATCCACGGTTGTTCCCAGGTCAGTCAGAGAGGCGCTGGCGGTGACGTCACCTGAGATGTCCACCTTGGCGTTCTTCGCACGGTTCTCAATGGTGGCGACCACCTCCTCGCGGCTCTGGCCGGAGACGTCGGTACCGGCGACCGTCGTCCCGGGCACGGCACGGCCGTCGTAGTGCGCGGCATAGGCGTAACCACCCGCCCCGACGACGCCGAGCAGGAGGAGCGCTGCGGCGGCAACGCCCAGCGGCCAGCGGCGACGGCGCCTGGGCTCATCCAGGTAGGAGTCCTCGTCCGGGTGCGTGGGTGCCGCGAAGGCGGATGTTGACGCAGTGTTGTCGAAGGCCGCGGCAGCGGCGACAGAGGAGTTGAAGGAGGCATCCGACGAACCGACGGAAGGCTGGGCCGTGCCGGCCTCAGCGGCCGCTGGGTCCGGAGCCGTCCCAACGGCCCCGTCCGAGGCCGTACCCTCCGGCTCGGCGGGCTCGGAGGACTCCGGGATGCTGCCGGTGTCGGAGGGGGCGCCATCGGCAACGGCAGCGCTGAGGACGCTGCCCTTGCTCGGCTGGTCGTGCAGCCCATTGTCGGCTCCCGGCGCCGCCGCTGGGGCGACCGCCTCGAGCTCCTCGGTGTTGCCCAGGCCCTCGCTCGTGTCGTTCGCGGTGGTGCTGCTGGAGCGTGTGTGCGGTGCTGTGCCTTTCGCAGCCGCCTGGAAGACAGACTGACGACGCACACCCGTGGACTCTTCGTAGGGTGTGCTGAGCACAGGGGGCTTGCTCGGTGAGGCTTCTCCCTGATGCTGAGCACCGGTGGGGGAAGTGTTGCTGCTCATGCGTCCTCGTCCCTCGACCTGCTGCCCCGCGCCGTGCGGAGCCTGGTCGAATCCAGTTGTCCGTCCGACCCCCAATGGCCCAACGTCCTGGAGGTCTGGTCCAAGGGCTGTCCCGGACCGTTGCGGGAGGAATGCTGCTCCCGGAGGTCCTCAACAACCCAGTGCGCACCATGACATCTGTGAAACGAGGGGATGTCAATCATCTTCGGGGATGAAGTGCTGTGAGATCGCACGAATCCGGGCTCGGTTTCGTTTCTGTTGGAATCCGGGGTTTTGAGAACCATGATCAATCCTCCTGCCTCAGATCGTCCACGGGGAGATGTCCCCATCCTGAGACCCGTAGGACATGGCAGTCATGCGCTTGTCGTCACGGCAGCCGGCCCAGCCCGGCTAGACTCCACTCCATGTCTGCTATTTCCGCTGAAGAGGTCGCACGGGTTGCGGCGCTGGCTCGGGTGGCTCTGAGTGAGGAAGAGGTGACGCGGCTGGCCGGAGATCTGGATGCGGTCGCCTCCGCCTTCGCCCGTGTCACGAGCGTGGTGTCGCCCGACCTGCCGGCCACCTCCCATCCCGTACCTCTGACCAACGTGCTGCGCGAGGACGTCCCGGCGCCCACTCTCGACGTCGACGAGCTCCTGGCCGGTGCGCCGGCCTCCGAGGACTCCATGTTCCTCGTGCCGCAGATCCTGGGGGAGGACTCCGCCTCATGAGCAGTACTCACGCAACCGGACTGGCCGGCCTCATCAGGAGCAGCGCCGCCGATCAGGCGGCGGCTCTGGCGGCGGGGGAGGTCTCCTCCCGCGAGCTCACGCAGGCCCACCTGGACCGCATCGCCGCCGTCGACCGCGCCGTGGGGGCCTTCCTCAACGTCGATGCCGAGCGCGCTCTGAGCCAGGCCGACGCCGCCGACACCGCCCGAAAGGAAGGACAGGCGACCAGCGAGCTGACCGGCGTCCCGGTGGCTGTCAAGGACCTCATCGTCACCCGCGGTCAGGTCACCACCGCCGCCTCACGGATCCTTGAGGGATGGGTCCCGCCCTACGATGCCACCCTCGTGCGCAACCTGCACGCCGCCCGCACCCCGATCCTGGGGAAGACCAATCTCGATGAGTTCGCCATGGGCGGCTCCACCGAGTACTCGGCCTTCGGACGCACCGCCAACCCCTGGGACCTCGGGCGCATCCCCGGAGGCTCCTCGGGCGGCTCCGCGGCCGCCGTCGGCGCCTATGAGGCCCCTGTGGCCGTCGGCACCGACACCGGAGGCTCGATCCGCCAGCCCGCGGCCGTCACCGGGACAGTCGGCGTCAAGCCCACCTACGGCACGGTCTCGCGCTACGGCGTCATCGCCATGGCCTCCTCCCTCGACACGCCCGGTCCCATGGCCCGCACGGTGCTGGACGCTGCTCTCCTGCACGACGTCATCGCCTCCCACGACCCGCTGGACTCGACCTCGCTGTCGGATGCACCGCGCGGCATGGCCGCCGTCGTGCGGGCCGCTCAGGAGGGGAGGGACCTGACCGGCCTGCGGGTCGGCGTCATCTCCGAGCTCGACGGCGGCGAGGGCTACCACGACGGCGTCGTGGCCTCCTTCCACTCCGCCCTGGAGCTGCTCGAGGCGGCCGGCGCACGGGTGGAGACCGTGTCCCTGCCGCACCTGGAGTACGCGCTGGACGCCTACTACCTCATCATGCCCGCCGAGGCCTCCTCCAACCTCGCCCGGTACGACGGGATGCGCTACGGCCTGCGGGTCGAGCCGGCCTCGGGCCCCGTCACCGCCGAGACCGTCATGGCGGCCACCCGCGGGGCGGGCTTCGGCGACGAGGTCAAGCGCCGCATCATCCTGGGCACGCATGTACTGTCGGCCGGCTACTACGACGCCTACTACGGCTCGGCCCAGAAGGTGCGCACCCTGGTGCAGCGTGACTTCGCCGCCGCCTGGGACAAGGCGGACATCCTCGTGTCGCCCACCGCCCCGGTCACGGCCTACCGCTTCGGGGAGAAGGACGACCCGTTGGCGATGTACAAGCTGGACGTCACCACGATCCCGGCCAACCTCGCCGGCGTTCCCGGCATGAGCCTGCCCTCGGGCCTGAGTGATGACGGGCTGCCGGTGGGCTTCCAGATCCTGGCGCCGCAGCGAGCCGACGACCGGCTCTACCACGCCGGAGCCGTGCTGGAGGCAGCGCTGGAGGAGACATGGGGGGCGCCGCTGCTGTCTCGCGCGCCCGAGCTGGAGGAGACACGATGAGTGACACGCTGATGGACTTTGACGAGGCCGTTCGCCGCTACGACCCGGTCCTGGGGCTGGAGGTGCATGTCGAGCTGGGGACCGCGACCAAGATGTTCGACGCCGCGCCCAACGTGTTCGGCGCCCAGCCCAACACGATGGTGACCCCCACGTCGGTGGGACTCCCCGGCGCGCTGCCGGTGGCCAACGCCCGCGGTGTGGAGTACTCCATCCGCATCGGCCTGGCCCTGGGCTGCGAGATCGCCGAGTCCTGCCGCTTCGCCCGGAAGAACTACTTCTACCCGGACCTGTCCAAGGACTTCCAGACCTCCCAGTCCGATGAGCCCATCGCCTACGACGGCGCCCTGGAGATCGAGCTGGAGGACGGCTCCTTCTTCACCATCCCGATCGAGCGGGCCCACATGGAGGAGGACGCCGGTAAGAACACCCACATCGGAGGCGCCGACGGCCGCATCGAGGGCGCCAGCCACTCCCTGGTGGACTACAACCGCGCCGGCGTGCCGCTGGTGGAGATCGTCACCCGCCCCATCGAGGGAGCCGGCGCCAAGGCTCCTCAGGTCGCCGCCGCCTACGTGCGCACCCTGCGCGACATCTTCCGGGCCCTGGGCGTCTCCGAAGCGCGCATGGAGCGGGGCAACGTGCGTGCCGACGTCAACGTCTCCCTGCGCGAGTCTCCTGACGCGCCGCTGGGCACCCGCACCGAGACGAAGAACGTCAACACCTTCCGCGGTATCGAGCAGGTCGTCCGCTACGAGATCCAGCGCCAGGCAGCCATCCTGGCCGCCGGGGGAGAGGTGCTTCAGGAGACCCGCCACGGTCAGGCCGACGGCACCACCCGCGCCGGTCGCGTCAAGTCCGACGCCGACGACTACCGCTACTTCCCCGAGCCGGACCTCGTTCCGGTGGCGCCCAGCCGGGAGTGGGTCGAGCAGATTCGTGAGAGCCTGCCGGAGATGCCCGCGGCCAAGCGCCGCAGGCTCAAGGCCGAGTGGGGCCTGAGCGACACCGAGATGCGCGACGTCGTCAACGCCGGAGCCCTGGAGCTCATTGAGGCCACGGCTGCGGCGGGAACCACTGGGCAGGCTGCCCGCAAGTGGTGGATGGGCGAGCTCTCCCGCACCGCCAAGGAGCAGGAGACCGCCCTGGAGGATTTGGCCGTCACGCCCGCTCAGATCGCCGAGCTGCAGGGGCTGGTGGACTCCGGCCGGCTCACCGACAAGCTGGCCCGGCAGGTCCTCGAAGGGGTCCTGGCCGGAGAGGGTGATCCCGAGGCCGTGGCCGCTGCTCGCGGACTGGAGGTTGTCTCGGACGATTCCGCCCTCCTGGCGGCTGTGGACGAGGCTCTGGCGGCGAACCCGGATGTGGCTGACAAGATTCGTGGCGGCAAGGTTCAGGCGGCCGGTGCCATCGTCGGTGCCGTCATGAAGGCGACCCGCGGCCAGGCCGACGCCAAGCGCGTGCGCGAGCTGGTCATGGAGCGTGTCCAGGGCTGAGGCGAGCTCTGCCGATCATTTCCGCTGCTCGGTCCCTCGTGCTGAGGGCCGCTGGAACCTGTCCGGTCCGTCCCCGCTGCTCGTTACGAGCGGGGACGGACCGGACAGTTTCGTCGTCGGTCCCTGAACGATCTATGTCAATGGCGTCTCATTCGTGTGAGTCCCCTCCCACGGGTGGTCTGAATCCCGACCGAAACCCGTGGGCATCTCAGTATTCGGTCGCCGTAGGGCCGTCATCCGATTAGGAGACGGCCAGTGGGGGATAGGCTCAGAGCACTTATCTCAAGACCCCGCCTGTCCCACAAGGAGTGCCCATGGTTCAGCCCAGTCCCAGTTACACCGTCGCCCTGTACCTCGAGGTGCCCGCCTCCCAGAAGGCAGTAGCCCGTCTGGTCGACACCGCCACTGCGACTGGCGCCATCGTCACCGGCGTCGACGTGGCCGACGCCGATGGTGACAAGCTCACCGTCAACCTCACTGCCGACACCCGCGACTCCAAGCACCGCAACGAGCTTGTCGCCAAGCTCGAGGAGATCGAGGGCGTCGTCGTTCGCAATGTCGGTGACTCGACCTTCCTGACCCATGTTGGCGGCAAGATCGAGGTGGCAGGCAAGTACCCGATCCACAACCGCCGTGACCTGGCTCGCGTCTACACCCCCGGAGTGGCTCGCGTCTGCAAGGCCATCTACGACCACCCCGAGCGCGCCCGGATGCTCACCATCAAGAAGAACACCGTCGCCGTCGTCACCGACGGTACCGCGGTCCTGGGTATGGGAGACATCGGCCCGTCCGCCGCCATGCCTGTCATGGAGGGCAAGGCTGTCCTGTTCAAGCAGTTCGGCAACGTCGACGCCTGGCCGGTGGCCTTGGACACCAAGGATCCAGAGGAGATCATCTCCATCGTCAAGGCCATCGCTCCGGCCTACGGAGGCATCAACCTGGAGGACATCGCCGCTCCCAAGTGCTTCGACATCGAGGCCCGCCTGCGCGAAGAGCTCGACATCCCCGTCTTCCACGACGACCAGCACGGTACCGCCATCGTGACCCTGGCCGCTCTCATCAACGCCCTGAAGATCGTGGACAAGAAGATCGAGGATGTGCGCATCGTCCTGTCCGGCGTCGGTGCGGCCGGCAACGCCATCGCCAAGCTGCTCATGGCGCACGGCGCCACCGACATTGTCGGTTACGGACGCACCGGGGCCCTGTCGTCGGTGGACACCGAGGGGATGAACGAGCACCGCAAGTGGCTTGCGGAGAACACCAACCCGCGTCAAGTGACGGGCTCCCTCAAGGAAGGTCTCAAGGGGGCCGACGTCTTCATCGGCGTCTCCTCTGGCAACCTGCTTGAGCCCGAGGACCTGGCGGTCATGAACGACGGCGCCATCGTCTTCGCCATGGCGAACCCGATCCCTGAGGTCGACCCGATCCGCGCCGCGGACTACGCCACCGTCGTAGCGACTGGACGCTCGGACTTCCCCAACCAGATCAACAACGTCCTGGCCTTCCCCGGACTCTTCCGTGGACTGCTGGACACCGGCATCACCGACATCTCCACTGAGCTGCTGCGAGCCGCCTCCACCGGTATCGCCTCGGTGATCGCCGACGACGAGATCAGTCCCGTGTACATCATCCCCGGCGCTTTCGATACCCGCGTCGCCGACGCCGTGGCCAAGGCCGTGCGTAAGTTCGCCGAAGCGGAGTAAAGGACCAGAACGTCCTGTCTGACGTGAGCAGGGGCGTGTAGCACCAGCTGGTGCTACACGCCCCTGCCGCACTCGGGTGCTTGGCTTCATGGGTGGAGACGGGCCGGGATGCGCTCCAGGGAGCGCTGAGATCGGATCCCGGACACCAGAAGGCCGACAATTGACTGATTGGTTGATGATGGTGTGTGGATCGTTCGGTGACGATCGATTGATGGCAGGGTGGGCGCCGCAGCGATCCGAGTACATCGATGAAAACGGTGACATAACAGCGAAAAGTCGATGTGTCCTGGATCATGGGCGTCTGGTTTGACGTCGAGGGGGTGGGGCTGCCTAAAGTACAGCCCGCTGCCGAACGGGTTGAGCCTCTGGTGAGGCCTGTGGCGCAGCGATCCGTAACAGAAGATCGCCAACAGATGTGATCGAGGACAAAGTTCTTCGACTTGACGTCAGATCGACAGATCCTCTACAGTAGCGGAGTTGCTCGCCGGAGCGAGTCGAAGCCGCAAGGCTTCGGTGAGAACTGGCTGGGTGTGTTGTTTGAGAACTCGATAGTGTGTCATGTTTTTTATGCCATGGGTCCTGAGGGGCTGCGCGTGTTTGTGTGGTTTTTTGGGGCTTGTTTTGTTTTGGTTTGCCTGGCCTCTTTGTTGTGGGGGTTGGGTTGGGCCTGGTCTGGTTTTCTGGACTTTTGTACTGACTGTTGATCCTGGTTGGCCTGTTTGGGTTGGTTGGGGTTCTTTTTGTTGGTTTTGTTTGGAGAGTTTGATCCTGGCTCAGGACGAACGCTGGCGGCGTGCTTAACACATGCAAGTCGAACGGTGAAGGGGCCTGCTTTGGTGGGTTCTGGATGAGTGGCGAACGGGTGAGTAACACGTGAGTAACCTGCCCCCTTCTTCTGGATAACCGCATGAAAGTGTGGCTAATACGGGATATTCTGGGTCTGTCGCATGGTGGGCCTGGGAAAGATTGCGCCTTTTTTGGTGTTTTTGGTGGGGGATGGGCTCGCGGCCTATCAGCTTGTTGGTGGGGTGATGGCCTACCAAGGCGGTGACGGGTAGCCGGCCTGAGAGGGTGGACGGCCACACTGGGACTGAGACACGGCCCAGACTCCTACGGGAGGCAGCAGTGGGGAATATTGCACAATGGGCGCAAGCCTGATGCAGCGACGCCGCGTGAGGGATGGAGGCCTTCGGGTTGTGAACCTCTTTCGCCAGTGAAGCAGGCCTGCCCCTTTTGTGGGTGGGTTGACGGTAGCTGGATAAGAAGCGCCGGCTAACTACGTGCCAGCAGCCGCGGTAATACGTAGGGCGCGAG
>CAUVMS010000038.1:0-20826 GCA_963552815.1 uncultured Actinomyces sp.
CGACGCTCCTCCGATGTAACCCTCCGACGGCATCCAGCTCCTCGGGTGCGACACCGACGCAGAGGCCCGGGTCCTTGCGGTGACCGTCGCGCTGGCGGGCCGCAGCGAGGACGCCGAGCTGACCGACCTGGCCCGTCGCGCCTGGAGCGCCGCCGCGGGCCTGCGCACCTTCGCCCTCAACGGCCCCCAGGCCGACGCCGATGCCGTGGCCCGAGCCGTAGCCGCGGCGCTGCGCCCCTCCGACGAGCTCCTGACCGTCATCACCGGCCGCAACGCCGGTCGCGACGTCGGTGCCCTGGCAGCCAGCGCGGCGGTGGGAGTCCGGGGACAGGTGGTCGGCGAGGACGTCGAGGTCGCCGTCCACGCCGGAGGGCAGGAACACCCCGACGTCCTCATCGCCATCGAGTAGCCGCCGGATGACCATGTCAGCGCTGTATCGCCGCTGAATCACCGCTGAACCAGCAGTGAATTACCGCTGAACCAGCAGTGAACCACCGCTGAGCCACCGCACTGATCGGCTACCGGGCGGTGGTGAGCGGAACGGGTCGTGAAGGGATCTGCGGTGTCTTCGTCATAGGGTGGGGACCGTGCCCAGCTCGCCAGATCGCTCGACCCGCGCGCCGCGTCCCGGCAGCGTCGGCATCCTGCAGCGCCCCCTGAGCCGGCTCCTGGGCAGGCGCACCGCCGCCCAGCTCGCCAAGCAGGGAGTGGAGACCGGCGGCGACCTGCTGCGCCTCCTGCCCCGGCGCTACGACACCTGGGGGGACCTGACCGACATGCGCACGCTGTCCAAGGACGAGCAGGCCACCATCCAAGCCCAGATCGTCCGGGCCTCCTCTCGACGCACCCGCTCCGGCCGGGCACCGGCCCTCATGGAGGCCACCGTCACCGACGGCGTCTCGACCATGGCCGTCGTCCAGTTCGGTGCGGCGGGGCAGATGCGTGCCCGTGCTGCCCAGCTGGCCCCAGGAACCACCGTTCTCATGAGCGGCAAGGTCGGGATCCACCGCGGACGCAAACAGCTGTCCAACCCGCGCCTGTACGTTCTCGACGAGCTCGACGAGGCCGAGCGCGAGGCCCTCCTGGCCCGGCCCATGCCCATCTACCCGGGCTCGGAGGCCCTCCCCTCCTGGTCGGTGGGCAAAGCGGTGCGGACCGTCCTGGACCAGGTGGGGCCCGACGACGTCCCCGACCCCCTGCCCGACGACCTGCGGCGCTCGGCCGGTCTGGTCGACGCCTACACCGCCTACCGCTGGGTGCACCGGCCCGACGACGCCCAGCAGTGGAAGGCCGCCCGGAACCGGCTGCGCCACGAGGAGGCCCTCATCCTCCAGGTAGCCCTGGCTCAGCGCCGGGCCCATCACGAGGCCACCCGCACCGCGGTGGCCTGGCCCGAGCCGCAGGAGACCGGCTCCCTGAGAGCCGACCTCGATGCAGCCCTGCCCTACAACCTCACCGCCGGACAGGTACGCGTCGGCCAGGAGATCGCCGCCGACCTGACCCGCACCGTCCCCATGCAGCGCCTCCTCCAGGGCGACGTGGGCAGCGGCAAGACCCTCGTGGCCCTGCGCGCCATGCTCCAGGTGGTGGGCGGTGGCGGTCAGGCGGCCCTCCTGGCCCCCACCGAGGTGCTCGCCGCCCAGCACCGAGCCTCCCTCGAGATGCTTCTCGGCCCCCTGGGTCGCTCCGGGATGCTCGGCAGCACCGAGCGCTCCACCCGGGTCCACCTGCTGACCGGCTCCACCCCGGCCGCCCAGCGCCACCGGATCCTGGCCGACCTGGCCGCCGGCGAGCCGGCCATCGTCGTGGGGACCCACGCCCTGCTGTCGGACACGGTGCAGATCCCCTTCCTGGGACTGGTCGTCGTCGACGAGCAGCATCGCTTCGGCGTCGCCCAGCGCGACGCCCTGCGCGAGCGCGGCGGCGTCACCGACCCGGCCACCGGCCAGCGCCACACCCCCCACCTGCTGGTCATGACCGCCACCCCGATCCCACGCACCATCGCCATGACGGTCTTCGGCGACCTGGCCACCTCCGTCCTGGAGGAGCTTCCCGCCGGGCGCAGCCCCGTCACCACGCACCTGGTCCCCTGGTCGCGCACCTCCTGGGTGGAGGGCATCTGGCGGCGCGCGGCCAAGGAGGTCGCCGCGGGCGGACGCGTCTACGTCGTCTGCCCACGGATCGAGGTCGGTGACGACGAGCCCCAGCAGGAGGCTGTGGCAGCTTCCGACGCCGACACCGAGCGGGCCGTGGACCTGCTCGAGCTCGAGGAGCCCGGTCCGCGCCCCGACCGTCCGCTGGCCGCCGTCGAGGAGTGGAGACAGCGACTCGACGCCGAGCCGGCCCTGGAGGGCATCGACATCGCAGTCCTCACCGGGCGCATGAGCAGCGAGGACAAGGCCGCCGCCATGGCGGGCTTCGCCTCCGGAGCCACCCCGGTCCTGGTGGCCACCACCGTCATCGAGGTGGGGGTGGATGTGCCCGAGGCCTCCATGATGGTCATCCTGGACGCCGACCGTTTTGGCCTGTCCCAGCTCCACCAGCTGCGCGGCCGGGTCGGACGCGGGGACCGGGAGTCGGTCTGCGTGGCGGTCACCGGCGTGGAGGTCGGCTCCACCGCCTTCCACCGGCTCAAGGCCTTCGCCTCAACCATGGACGGCTTCGCCCTGGCCGAGGCCGACCTCGACCTGCGCAGCGAGGGCGACGTCCTGGGAGCCTCGCAGTCGGGGCGCACCTCCGGCCTGGACCTGCTGCGCGTGACCCGCGACGCGCGTCTTATCGCAACTGCCAGGCGCGAGGCCGAGCGGATCGTGGCCGCCGATCCGCAGCTGCGCGAGCACCGGGCCCTGGCGTCGACGATCGTCGAGCGCCTCGACGAGGAGGCCCAGGCCTTCCTCGAAAGAGCCTGACGGGCCGGGCTCACGCCGGCTCGACGGGCTCAGTGGCCAGCTCGGCGAACCAGATCGTGGTCTCCCCGTAGCGCCTGTCCGCGAAGCGTCTCATCCCCTCCGGCCAGGTGGGCTCCGGTGAGCGC
Organism: uncultured Actinomyces sp.; assembly: GCA_963552815.1. GTDB lineage: Bacteria > Actinomycetota > Actinomycetes > Actinomycetales > Actinomycetaceae > Actinomyces. The sequence continues at coordinate 3,035 of CAUVMS010000038.1, forward strand.
GTCGAGCGCTCGACGACGACGACGGCGCTCGCGGTCAGCCATGGGTCCTCACTGCGGATCAGGGGGGTGAGGATCGCGGTCAGATCCTCCTCGCTCAGCTCGTAGGGCGGGTCGAGCAGCACCAGGTCCACCGGCGCTCCCGCTACGCCGGACAGGAAGATGGCCGCCTTCGCCGTCACCGCCCGGACCCCGCGTAGACCCAGCGCCCGGATATTGCGCCTGCAGGTGTCGGTGGCCGCGCGCGAGGAGTCCACGAGGGTGACGTCCCCGGCTCCTCGGCTCGCCGCCTCCAGGCCCAAGGCGCCCGATCCCGCGCACAGGTCCACCACTCGGGCGCCGTCGAGCACCCCGTAGTGGTCCAGCCGGGCGAAGAGGGCCTCTCGCACCCGCTCGGAGGTGGGGCGCGTCCCGGACCGGGGCACCTCGATCCTGCGCCCGCCCACGGTTCCGGCCACGATCCTCGTCATGGCCCGACCATACGTGAGGTCCCGGCCCCAGTGCCCATCTCGAGCCTCTCGCGCGGGACCGGTCAGTCCTCCTGGGCCGGAGCGTGCTGACCGTAACCGGTCTCCCGGATCTTGCAGGCCACCGCCGCGATCTGCTCGTCGGAGAGGATCTTGGGGGTACCCACGGCACGCGTGCGCAGGTAGAGCTCGCAGACCCACTCCAGCTCCTGGGCCAGGACGTAGGTGGCGGCCAGGTCCGGGCCGGCCACCACGGAGCCGTGGTTGCTCATGAGAGCCGCCGTGCGCCCCTCAAGGGCCCGTTCAACGTTGGCCGCGAGCTCAGGGGACCCGTAGATCGCGTAGTCCGCCACCCGCACGTTGCTGCCGCCGAACATGCAGATGTAGTAGTGCACGGCCGGAAGCGCGCTCACGCCCTCGAGGCTGGCGACGGCGGTGGCCGCGTAGGAGTGGGTGTGCACCACCGACATCTGGCCGGTCGCCCGCAGCGCGGTCAGGTGCAGGTCCAGCTCACTGGCGGGCTTGAGGGGACCCTCGACCTGCTTGCCCGTGGCGTAGTCGACCACGGCGACCAGGTCGGGGCGCATGTCCTGGTAGGGAAGTCCCGAGGGGGTGATGGCGACCAGGTCGCCCTCCCTGACGGACAGGTTGCCGGCGGTACCGACGACCAGTCCGTCGTCGGCCAGGTGGAAGCAGGCCTCGGTGATCTGCTGGCGGGCATCGTGGAGAAGCATCATGGGCTCTTTCCCCGGGGCGTACCGCTGCGCGCCCCGTTGCGTCAGAAGTGGTACCAACAGATTGTTACATGTTGGCGCTCTCATGTCTATGAGGGTGATTTTTTGTTTTCATGCTTGACACTACCAGGCGGTTGGGGTCATGCTTTGTTTGCGCTCACATTCCTGTGGGTCCTGGTCATCGTCGCCCAGTGAAAGGAACTGTCATGCCTACCTCGTCCTACCCCGCCATCGGAATCCGCCCCCTTATTGACGGCCGCCGTCGTGGTGTGAGGGAGTCCCTCGAGGACAAGACCGCGCAGCTGGCCAAGGATGTCGCCGAGCTCATCTCCACCCACCTGACCTACCCCGACGGCAGCCCGGTGCGCTGCGTCGTCTCCGAGACCGCGATCGGGGGAGTGGCCGAGGCCAACCGCTGCAAGGAGCAGTTCCGTACCGAGAACGTGTGCGCCGATCTGACCGTCACCGCCTCCTGGAACTACATCACCGAGGTCCTCGACCTCGACCCCTCGATCCCGCACGCCATCTGGGGCTTCAACGGTACCGAGCGCCCCGGGGCCGTGACCCTGGCCGCTGCGGCCGCCGCCTACAACATGCTGGGCATCCCTTGCTTCGGCATCTACGGCCACGACGTCCAGGACGCCGACGACTCCGGCCTGACCGACGACGTCGTTGAGAACATCCTGCGCTACGTGCGCGCCGCGCTCGGGGTCGGCCTCATGAAGGGACGCAGCTACCTCTCGATCGGGACCGTCTCGATGGGCATCGCTGGCTGCCGTGTCCCCGAGCAGTTCTTCGTCGACTACCTGGGGATGCGGGCCGAGTACATCGACATGATCGAGATCGACCGCCGTATCGCCAACGGTATCTACGACCACAAGGAGTACGAGACCGCCCTGGCCTGGGCCCGCGAGCACCTCACCATCGGGGAGAACCGCAACCCCGAGGCCAACCGCTTCACTCAGGAGGAGTACGACGAGCAGTTCGACTACTGCATCAAGATGCTCCTCATCGGCCGCGACCTCATGGAGGGCAATCCCGCCCTGGCCGAGCTGGGCTTCGTCGAGGAGGCCGACGGGCACGACGCCATCGCGGCCGGCTTCCAGGGGCAGCGCCAGTGGACGGACTACAAGCCCAACGGCGACATCCTCGAGACCTTCCTCAACACCACCTTCGACTGGAACGGCAAGCGGCCCGAGAAGGTCTTCGCCACGGAGGGCGACGCCGGCAACGCCGTCGCCATGCTCTTCAACTCCGTCCTGACCCACCGCCCCCAGCTCTTCAGCGACGTGCGCACCTACTGGAGCCCCGAGGCCGTCGAGCGGGTCACCGGGTACAGGCTCGAGGGACGCGCTGAGCACGGGTTCATCGACCTGCGCAACTCCGGGGCGACGACCCTCAACGCCACCGGCGAGGAGAAGGACGCCGAGGGCAACCCGATCATCAAGCACTGGTGGGAGATCACCGAGGCGGACATCGAGGCGGATCTCAAGGCAACCACCTTCCACGCCGCCACCCGCGAGTACTTCCCCGGAGGCGGATTCTCCACCCACTTCACCACCGCTGGCGGCATGCCCGTGACCGCGACCCGCCTCAACTTCGTGGCCGGCCAGGGGCCGGTCCTCCAGATCTCCGAGGGCTGGACCGTGGAGCTGCCCGACGACGTGCGCGACCAGATCGTCAACCGCACCGACCCGACCTGGCCGACGACCTTCTTCGTCCCGCGCCTGACCGGCCAGGGCGCCTTCACCTCTGTCTACGACTGGATGGCCAACTGGGGCGCCAACCACACGGCCACGGGCTACGGGCACTTCGGCGCCGACCTCATCACCCTGGCCTCGATGCTGCGTATCCCCGTCTACATGCACAACGTCGAGCGCGAGAGGATCCTGCGCCCCAAGGCCTGGGCTCCCTTCGGCACTGCTGAGCCCGAGAGCGCCGACTTCAGGGCCTGCGCCACCTTCGGACCCCTCTACCGCTGAAGGACCGCGTCATGACGAGCACCGACGAGCACCGTCCGACCATGAGCCGGAGCAGCGGGGTGGACAGTGAACCAGGGGCCGAGTATCACGCGCTCGCCCTCGACCTTGGTTCCAGCTCCGTGCGAGCGGTTCTGGGAAGCTACCGACAAGGGGTGATCAGTACCGAGGAGGTCTACCGGCTGCGCCACCAGGTGGTGGATGACCACGGCACTCTCACCTGGGACCTCGAGAGCATCATGGACGGTGTTCGTCGGAGCATCGTCGAGGCGACGCGGCGCCTGGGCCGGGCTCCCGACTCCATCGGCATCGACACCTGGGGCGTCGACTACGGCCTCCTTGATGCTCAGGGCACTTTGCTGCGCGCTCCCCGGGCCTATCGCGACGGGCGCATGTCGCGGTGGGCCGCGGACCTGGATCGGGCCATCTCCCCGGAGGCGGCCTGGCGGGAGACCGGCGTCCTGCCCCAGCAGATCAACACGGTCTACCAGCTCTATGCGGACCTGAGGGAGGAGCCCGGCCTCGTTGATCGGGTCGACCGCTTCCTGCCGTTGCCCGACCTGGTGTCGTACCTGCTCGGCGCCCCGGCCGAGGCGGGGCGGGCGATCGCCTCGACCACCGGGCTCGCCTCGCCCGGGGCTCGACACTGGTCTGCCCACGTGCTGGAGGCCGCTGGAATCCCCGAGCGGTGGATGCCCCCGCTCGTCGACGACGCCACCGTGGCCGGCAGGACGTCGGAGGGGATCACCATTGTGCGCCCCGGCGGACACGACACCGCCTGCGCCGTCCACGCGCTCGGGTTGACGGACGACGACGTGCACCTGTTCATCTCCTCAGGCTCCTGGAGCCTCATCGGGGTCACCGTTCCCGATCCGGTCCTGGACGAGGCGACGCTGCGTTCCGGACTGACCAACGAGGTCCGCACCGACGGTGGTATCCGGCTCCTGCGCAACCTCACGGGGTTCTGGCTGCTTCAGGAGTGCCAGCGCTCCTGGAACGAGCCCGACACCGGGGCGCTGGTCAAGGCGGCGGGGGAGTGCGCCTCGCTCGGCGTGGTGATCGACCCCGATGATGCCCTCTTCGCCACTCCCGGGGACATGCCGGGCAAGATCGCCCGCTGGTGCCGCGACCACTACAAGGTAGCCCCTGAGGGACCTGCGCAGACCGTCCGGCTCATCCTCGAGTCGCTCGCCTGCGCACACGCCTCCTACGCCCAGGGGCTGCAGAACGTTGTCGGCGACCTGCTGGACCCGGCTTCGCCGATCCATCTGGTGGGAGGCGGGGCGCGCAACAGCCTCCTCCCGGCGATGACGGCGGCGGCCTGCAACCGACGCGTCGTCGTGGGCACACCGGAGGCCAGCGCCCTGGGCAACCTCCTCGCCCAGCTCGAGGCCGCCGGCGTCGTCGACCCGGCTTCGCGCGGCGAGGTGATGCGCCGCAGCGTCCGCCTGGTCGACGTCGACCCCTTCGACTCAATTGTGCCGCCCGACGCCTTCGACGTCATGCGGGAGCGGCTGCTGAACGTCACTGCCGGCTGACCTCCGGCCTCATCGACTGCAACCAAGCGATCCAACCGAACACCCACCTCATGAAAGGGGCGACGATGCTCCGCAACATTCCCGCCAACCTGTCACCCGATCTCGTCAAGATCCTGCTCGAGATGGGGCACGGCGACGAGATCCTCCTGGCCGACGCCAACTTCCCCGGGCACCACCTTCACCCCACCACGGTGCGAGCAGATGGTCTGGGGATCCCCGACCTGCTCACATCCATCCTCACCCTCATGCCCCTGGACCGGTACAGCAGCTATCAGGTGGCCCTCATGGAAACGGTCGGTGACGATCCCCGGCCCCCGGTGTGGGACGTCTACGAGCAGATCTGGAACGAGGCGGAGAAGGACGCCGGTCCCGTGAGCGTCAGGACGATTGAGCGCATGGCCTTCTACGACTACACCCCGAGCGTCTACGCCGTCGTCATCACCGGGGAGACCGCCCTGTACGGCAATCTCATCCTCAAGAAGGGCGTGCTGTGATGACTGCCGTCCAAGACTCCGTGGCTGAGGCGGACCTGGTCCAGAAGGCCCCATCCAACCGAGGGTTCCTGTACCCCGGTATGGTGATGCCCTTCTGCCTGCTGGTCTCCTGCTTCGCCGCCTGGGGCCTGGCCGGGAACATGACCGACCCCCTGGTCAAGGTGTTCCGCTCCGTGTTCTCCATGACGAACCTGCAGTCCTCCCTGGTGCAGTCGGCCTACTACGGCGCCTACTTCTGTCTGGCGATCCCCGCGGCCTTCATCAACAGCCGCCTGGGCTACAAGGGCGGTGTCCTGATCGGGCTGGTGCTGGCGGGAACCGGTGGGCTTCTGTTCATCCCCGCGGCGTACGTCATGACCTACTCGGTATTCCTGACCGCCTTGTTCACCTTGGCCGCCGGCCTGTCCATTCTGGAGACCAGCGCTAACCCCTTCGTGATGTCCATGGGGCCGGAGCACAACGCCACACGGCGTCTCAACTTCGCGCAGGCCTTCAACCCCATCGGTTCCAACCTCGGGGTGCTGCTGGCCGCCCTGTTGATCCTGCCCAAGGTGAACCCGGCCACCGCCGAGCAACGTGCGGCCATGAGCCACGAGGCTCTGCTGGCCACCCAGAGCGCTGAGCTCAAGGCCGTGATGGGCCCCTATGTCGCCCTTGGACTCCTCTACATCCTGCTGGCCGTCATGATTGGCCGGGTCAAGGTCGCCGAGCGGCCGGTGGAGTCCGTGGCGGGGGAGAACGGCGGTCCGGGCAGGCTCATGCGTCTGCTTCGAAACAAGCGTTACAGCTTTGGAGTGGTGGCGCAGTACTTCAACGTGTCCGCCCAGACCTGCATCTGGACCTACACCCTGCACTACGTCACCAGCGCTCTGGGCGTCACTGACGAGGTGGCCGGCTACTGGCTTCAGGCCAGCCTGATCGTCTTTCTGATCTTCCGCTTCCTCATGGTCGGTCTCATGGGCCGGTACGACTCACGCAAGCTGCTTCTGGTCATGTGCTCCATCGGGGTCGTGCTTTCCCTCTTCGCGATGGTGAGTGTGAACATCCTGGGGGTGCTCGCCATCATCTCCCTGTCCGCGTGCATCTCCCTGCTGTTCCCCACCATCTACGGAGAGGCCCTGATGGGGCTGGGGGAGGACACCAAGTACGGGGCCGCCGGCCTGGTCATGGCCATCATCGGCGGAGCCACCATGCCGCTGGTGCAAAGCGCCATCATGGACCGCACGTCTCCGGCGGTGTCCTACGTCACGGTCGCCGGGTGCTTCCTGGTGGTGGCCGCTTACGGGCTCTACACCCTGCGCTCGCCAAGGCCCATCAGCGCCGCCTGACTGCATCGTGTTCTCTCCGCCCACTTGGTACGAAGTGGGCGGAGAGAAGCTGTGAGAGCTCAGTGATGACGCTCGGCCCGAACGATCCCGGGGCCCAGCCGGGTTGGGGAGGCTGTGAGCAGATCCCGATCACAGCTCACCTGTGTCTCCTCGTCACCAGCCCTCGAAGAGCTCCAGTCGAACTCCTGGGGCAGGCGGTCGAGTGGGACCTCGACGTCGTCCAGCGCGAAGAGCACAGCGTGGTCCCCGTGAGACATGAGTCGCGCCCCTGGGAGCGAGCACGTCCGATCCATCAGCTCCGAGGAGGGCCGTGACAACTCAGGCCTCGCGGCGCGCATCCACGCACCTAGCCCTTCCAGGCAGGCGCGCTGGGGACCGGGGATGGTTCCGTCTGCGCGCGGGCCGACGTTGAGCAGCAGGCGGCCCCCGCGGGAGACCACATCAACCAGGTGATGAGCTGCAGCGGGCCCGGTGAGGTACTGCTCATCACCCTCCAGCCGGTTGTAGCCGAAGGACAGTCCTATTCCGCGACAGTTCTCCCACCGGTCCGCGGCCTCTGAGGCGCGCATCGCCTGATACTCGCTGGTCTCATAATCGGAGTGGAACCCGCCGAAGCGATCGTTGACAACGCCTTCAGGGCACAGCTCGTAGTAGCGTTCAAGCAGTGTTCCTAGACCGTAGGAACCGAAGTTCTTCGCGCAGTCAGGCCATTCGATGTCATTCCAGAAGACATCAGGACGATATCGCGTGAACAGGTCAAGGCAGTGGGTGAAGATGTAACGCCCGTACTCGGGATCAACGGTCCTGGCGAGACGTTCAAGGTGCTCTTCACTCAGGATGACGGGAAAAGGTCGGTAGTGCCAGTCCACTCCGCCCGAGTAGTACACCCCGAAACGCATTCCCGCTTGACGCGTTGCTCGCGAGATCGCCTCGACGAGGTCCCGCCGGGGACCGCGATGGACCGTGTTGCGTCCGTAGGTCTCAGGGGCGTTCCACAGGGTGATGCCGTCATGATGCTTGGTCGTCGGGACGACGAGCCCTGCGCCCGCCTTCTTGAACAGTGCGGCCCAGTCATCGGGATCAAAGCGCTCTGCGTGCCACATGTCCAGGAAGCAGTCATATGGCAAGGACCCGTAGGTCTCCTGATAGTGCCTGGAGGCCGGGCTGCCTGGGATGCGTATCGTGTTGAAATACCACTCCGCGTAGGAGTTGTGAGTGAACCACGTCTTCTCGTCGGGTTCCGTGCCAAGCTCCCCGTGCGGTTCGGCCCAGCTGGGTACTGAGTACGCTCCCCAGTGGATGAATATCCCAAGAGGTGTGTCATCCAGCCACGTCGGCTGATGAGTTCCTAGGCGGTCCCGGTGCTGTGAGACGGTGGGGCGAGTCATGGCTCAGCGACCTCCGAAGGCCCCGAGGGTGACGCCCTTCTCCAGCTGGCTCTGCAGGAAGGCGACGATGAAGAAGGACGGTATGACCGACATGGATACGGCAGCCATCATGGGGCCCCAGTCAGTTCCCCTTTCACCTGAGAACATCTGAAGTCCTAGCGAGATCGTAGCCAGGTCCGCGTCATTGACGACGATAAGCGGCCACAGGAACGTGGACCAGTAGTCGATGAATGAGAAGACGCCGACGACGAGCACCGGGGCCTTGAGCAGTGGAATGAGGATGTGCCAGAGGATCTTGAGATCGCCGGCTCCGTCGATTCTCGCCGCCTCCTCGAACTCCAGAGGCAGGCTCAGAATGAACTGCCGGATGAGGAACGCCCCGAAGGCGCCGAAGGCGAATGGAAGGATGAGGGCTGTGTAGCTGTTGACCAGTCCAAGGTGCTGGAATCCGATGTACAGGGGGATGACAAGCACCTCCTGCGGAAGCACCAGGGTTCCCAGAAAGAGAATGAACAAGTGGTCCCGGAACCGGAACCGGAGTCTGGCGAAGGCGTATGCGCTCAGCAGTGAGACCGTCATGGTCAGGACGGCGCCGCACGTCGAGACGAGGATCGAGTTCAGGATGATGCGTCCCAGGGGAATCTGGCGAGTCGCCTCGGTGTAGTTGTCCCACGCGAGGCGTGAGCCGGTGAACGACGCTCCTGAGGAGAACACCTCGGACGTGGGCTTGAGGGAGGATGCCAGCATCCAGGCGAAGGGGAAGAGGAACGCGACTGCGATCAGTGTGAGTAGGGAGTAGGAAATAATTTTGCTGATTGTGGAGCGGTGCTCAAGAGTCATAGTTCACCCACCTTTTCTGCTGACTGAACTGAAGGGCTGTCAGCAGCATGACGATAACGAATAGTACCCATGCCAGGGCGGAGGCGTAGCCGAGCTTGTCGAAGGAGAATCCATTGCGGTACAGGGCGAGTACAATAGTGTTCGTTGACTCTCCGGGCCCGCCTTTAGTGAGGAAGAACGGCTGGGCGAACACCTTGAACGCCCCGATGACCGTCATGACGGTGCAGAAGAAAAAGGTTGGGGACAAGATGGGGAAGACGACTTGGAAGAATCGTCTCAGTCCTGTTGCGCCATCAAGCTCGCTGGCCTCCAGAACTGATGGGTTGATCCCGTTGAGACCGGCGGTGAGGACGACGATATTGTATCCGAGACCCTGCCACAGGCTCATAATGACCAGGGAGCCCATAGCCAGGTTCGGGTTGTTGAGCCAGGGAAGAGATGGCGCTCCTATGCCGTTGAGTGCGGAGTTGACGACTCCGTCGTCATTGAGGAGAAGGCGCCAGATCAGTGCGTTCCCGGCCATCGGGGTGACGACGGGGATGAAGAAGATGATGCGCAGGATACGGGAGAACCTGTTGGGCAGGTGCTGCAGCCAGTAGGAGATCCCGGTGGAGATGATGAGGTTGGCCGCCGTATACAGGAGCGCGAATACTACAGTATTCCTGAGAATCGTGTAGAAGGCTGGATCCTCGCCGGAGAACATCCGCCGGTAGTTGTCAATGCCGACGAACTCTGACGTCCCCAGAAGCGACCACGAGAACAATGAGATAGTCAGTGAGGCGACCAGGGGGATGACAATGAAAATGAGGAAGCCGGTCATTCCTGGTGCCAGGTACGCGAAGATGCGTAGCCTGCTCCCGAGCCCTCCGTGGCTCCTGCGGCTTCCCGTGATGGTTGCTGCTCCCATCAGCCGGCGCTTTCTTGCAGATCCTTGAGGATGTCCGCAGCGGTGCGCGAGCCTCGGTAGCCCTCGGGGCAGTACTGGGTGAATGAGGTCACGATCTGGTTCCAGTTGGTCGGTGTGACCAGGGCGGTGCCGTGGTCCAGGAGGAACTTGATCGCATCAACGTTGCCGGCCGGCTTGCCCTCGGCCCACCCGTCGATCTGCGAGATGATCGACGGAACTGTGCCGCGCGTGCGCGCCACCTTGCCGATGACGTCGGGGCTGACCAGCTTCATGATGTTCTTGAACGCGGCGTCCTTGTCCGGGCAGTTCTTGCCGATACCGAATCCCGAACCCTGGATGACTCCGATGGCCTGCCCGGAGTCACTGGGGATCACGCATACTCCGAGGTTCTCACCGAGCTGTTCGGCGAAGGTCGCGTACATCCAGGGGCCATCGATGATGGAGGCGGCCTGGCCGGAGGTGAAGGCGCCTTGGGCGACCTCGTCGCCATCGGAGGCGGAGGGGGCCTTGGCGTAACCGTTCACCGCGGCGAGGTCGAAGGCCTTCTGGACGGATGAGACGAACGCGCTGGAGGTGAGGGAGAGCTTGCCCTTGTCGTCGAGGGCGGTGGCGCCGTTGGCGTAGGCGAAGGCTCCGGGGGCGTTGTCCATGAGGTTCGGCTTGACGGCCATACCGACCTTGCCGTCGACGGTCAGAGCCTTCATGTCTGACAGGAACTGCTCGTAGGTGTACCCGGTTGTCGGCTCCGTCAAGCCTGCTGCGGTGAAGGACTGACGGTTGTAGAACATGACGCAGGGCTCTGCATCGTAGGGCAGCGCGTAGATCTTGCCGTCGACCGTCATGCCTTCGATCATGGCCGAGTTGAACACCGAGGTATCGACTCCGTGCTTCTTGATGAGGTCGTCCAGCGGCTCCATGATGCCGACGAGCTCTTTGGTGCGTGCGGCCTGCGTGGTCAGGATCCCCGGGGCGTCGGCCGCGGTCATCCGAGTCTTGGCCTTTGTGTAGTAGTCGTTGTAGCTCGGGCCGGAGAAGTCCAGCTTGAAGCTGGGATCCGTCTCCTTGACGGCGTCGACGAAGGCCTGCCACTGGGCGCGGTCCGACTCGCTGGACACCCAGGTGAACATCTGGGTCGGTGCCTGCTCGTTCTTACCCTTGGTGGATGAGCACGATGACAGCAGTACCGCCCCTGCTCCGCTCAGAAGTGACGCTGAGATGAGGGTACGGCGGGAGAGTGATGCTGGGGTCATGGTCTTCTCTCTTCTCTGAGCGAGCGGGGCTGCATCGTTGCTGCTGCCGCTGGGATCCGGCTGCGTCGCCGGAGCTGGTGAATGATGGCGCTCACATTATGAGGGTCCCGGGAAGGTGTCAAGCCCTGTAGTTTGCAGAATTGCCTGCAATCAAGCGAAATAGTGGGAAATTACGGAGGCCTGAGATTGGCTGGAGTGAGGGAGGTGCTCGCGGGGAGCGCGAGGAGAGTGAGCGCTGACATCCAGGCTGCCCGCCTCCTCTTCCCACCGGTGGCTACTGGGGCGTGCGCCGCGCAGGGCGGTGGTGCGTGCGGGCAGTCCGACTGGCGCCCGGACTTGGTTGATCCTGGACGTGATCGTGAGAGGTGGGCGTGGCTCTAGGCGCCCGCTGTTGACGCCCTGACGGCAAGCCGTGGTTCCAGGGAGATGCTGCGGGGAGGTCCGCCGCCGACGAGCTCGTCGGACAGTCTCAGTGAGGCCCGTCCCAGGGCGTCGAAGTCCTGCGTGATGCTGGACAGGGACGGAGTCATCCAACGTGCCAGGGGGATGTCGTCGAAGCCGATGACGGCGACGTCGTCGGGGATCCGGATGCCGGCGGCGAGCAGCTCGTGACACAGGCCCAGGGCGATGTCGTCGTTGCCGGCGAAGACGGCGTCGGGCAGGCCGCTTTCGAGCAGGCGTCGAGCAACTCTGGCGCCGGCTTCTCCTGTCCAGGAGTCCGTTCCCACCCAACGGCCGGGAACCCCGGCCTCAGCGCAGACCGACTGGTAGGAGGCAAGCCGCTCGGAGGCGTCCTGCCAGGACAGGTCGCCGGTAACGTGCAGTGGCCGTACGCGTCCCTGGGCCAGAAGGTGCTCCGTCGCCAGCCGGGCTCCCATCGCCTGGTTGATGGAGACGGTTGACAGTGTGGAGAACTCGTGCTGCCCCGAGATAATGGCAACGACCGGGCCCCGGTGGCGTTGAGACGACAGGATGGCAAGGACATCGGCGCGCTGGGCGAGGACGACAGTGGTAGCAACGCGGTGGCCGTGCAGATGGGACAGGGCCTCCCGCACCGATTCCGGCGCTCCGTCGTCAGCGGTGGCGAGAACGAATGTGTCTCCTCGTTCGCGAACGGCCCTGGCGATTGCGGAGAAGGTGGAGGCCATGCCGTGGGAGAGCCCGGCAGTCAAGAGGATCCCGACGGCCCCCGAGGATCCCGATGCCAGCAAACGGGCCGCAAGATTCGGCTCGTACCCCAGCGCCTGGACGGCGGCCAGCACCTTCTGACGCGTCTCAGGGCGGACCGACGGGTGGTTGTTGAGCACGCGGGAGACGGTCTGAGACGAGACTCCGACTGCATCAGCCACGTCACTGAGGGTCACGCGTGTGGGCACAAGGGAAATATAGCAGCGCCTCCGCAGTGCTCCGGGCTCTTTGCGGACAGCGGGTTCGAGAGACGGCGTGCTGCTGGGAGGCGTCAATCCGGGTGCGTGTGGGGGAGCGCCGGTGCGCTCCCTCGCAGGCCTGCGCTGGTCTCGGACGGGGCAACGCGGCGCGCGTCCCGCACGGCGACACGCCCAGCCAGTAGCGTGGCCGCATGAGCCTGGCCGTCTACCCCGGAAGCTTCGACCCCCTCACCCTGGGGCACGTCGACATCGCCGCTCGTGCGACCACGCTCTTCGACGTCGTCGTCATCGGGATCGCCCACAACGCCGCCAAGGCCGGGCGCCACCTGCTCGATGCCGAGGAACGCCTGTTCCTGGCCAGGGCCGCCACCTCCCACCTGCCCGGTGTCGAGGTGGACCTCGTCCCCGGCCTGCTGGCCGACTACTGCCGTCAGCGCGGTGCGACCGCCATCATCAAGGGGCTGCGCAACGGCAGTGACCTGGATGCCGAGCTGCCCATGGCGCTGCTCAACCGGGAGCTGGGCGCCCCCGAGACGGTCTTCCTGACCGCCTCTCCCACCCTCGCCCACATCTCCTCCTCCCTCGTCAAGGACGTCGCCGGCTACGGCCGGGACGTCTCCGCGCTCGTTCCACCCGTCGTCGCCCGCGCCCTGGAGACCCGACTGATCGAGACCAGCCGGCCGTCCGGCCAGACCAACGACTCCCCAGGGCCCGACCAGACCGGGCCCCAGCCAGGCCGCTTCGTCGGCGCCGACCAGACACGAGAGGACCTACCGTGACGACCAGCCGCGATGCCGGAGACGACCTGCTGCGCATCCTCGACGAGCTCGATGAGCTCATCGTCAACGCGCGTTCCATGCCCATGAGCGCGTCCGTGATCGTCAACCGGGAAGCTGCCCAGCAACTCATCGATCGGGCCCGTGACGCGGTCCCCACCGCCGTCCACCGAGCTGAGAAGATCGTTGCCGACGCCGACGCCGTCCTGGCCGAAGGACGCGCCGAGTCCGAGCGGCTCGTCCAGTACGCCCAGGAGGAGTCCGAGCGCCTGGTGGCCGGGGAGAACATCGTGCGCATGGCCAACGACCGGGCCGACAGCATCGTGGCCGCTGCCGAGGACAAGGCCGCCTCCCTGCGCCACGGGGCGGACGAGTACTCAGACCGGGCCCTGGCCTCCCTGGAGGCCGAGGTCGCCAAGGTCGCCGAGCAGATCCGGGCCGGCCGTGAGGTCCTGGCCGGCCGCCTGGACCAGTCGGTGGAGGTCCAGGAGCCCGTCCGTCGTCGCTCCAGCTGGTCCGTGGACCCCTCCGCCCGCTGAACCGGTGGTGCCGGCACCCCGGGGTACGCTCGCGCCAGACACCTCATCCATCACCTCGCCGACGACGGTCACCGTCTCAGCCGGCGAGGTCAGCCAGTTGTGGAGGAAACCATGTCAGGACTCGTCGTCGACATCGTCGACCTGCCCCGAGCCGCCGGCTCGGTCAAGAACCTGCAGATCCGCACCCCCGCCCCCGCCGACCTGGGCACCGAGGTCATCGGTGTGCCCCAGGACAGCGACCTCGTCCTTGACGTCACCCTGACCTCCATGGACGACGGCGTCCTGGCCCATGCCGACGCCGACCTCCACATCCACGGCGAGTGCGTGCGCTGCCTGCGCGACCTCGACGAGGACCGCACCGTGAGGATCGACGAGCTCTACCTCTTCCCCGAGGCCATCGAGGCCCAGCGGGCCCAGGGCGACGAGGAGGCCGATGAGCTCCTCGCTGTCGGGGAGACCACCTTGGACCTCGAGCCGGCCCTGCGTGACGCCCTGGTACCCACGCTGCCGTTCCAACCCCTGTGCCGCCCCGACTGCCCCGGGCTGTGCCCGGACTGCGGGCAGCGGCTCGAGGACCTGCCCGCCGACCACCACCACGAGGTCCTCGACCCGCGCTGGTCCGCGCTGGCCGGCCTGCTGGAGACCAGGACCGACCCGCAGGACGAGGACCCCGAGGAGGGCCGGTCCTGATGGCCAAGCGCCGCAGCGCCCCGCCCGCGCGCACCGACACCGATGCACTGGTCTACCGCTGGGGGCCCAGCATTGACGCCGAGCTGCTCGAGCTGGCTCTGACCCACCGCTCCTACGCCCACGAGAACGGTGGTCTGCCCACCAACGAGCGCCTGGAGTTCCTGGGCGACTCCGTCCTGGGCATCATCGTCACCGAGTACCTCTACCGCACCCACGCGGCCGTCCCCGAGGGGCAGCTCGCCAAGATGCGCGCGGCCACGGTCTCCGAGCCGGCCCTGGCCGCCGTCGCCCGCGACCTGGGGCTGGGGGAGTTCATCAAGCTCGGGAAGGGGGAGGCGCTATCGGGCGGACGGGACAAGGACTCCATCCTGTCCGACACGGTCGAGGCCCTCATCGGTGCTACCTACCTCACCCACGGCCTGGAGGAGACCCGCACGGTCGTTACCCGGCTCGTCTCGCGCTTCCTGGACTCCGCCCGCACCCGCGGTGCGGGACTGGACTGGAAGACCAGCCTCCAGGAGCTCGCCGCCGCCCACCAGCTCGGCAACCCAGCCTACGAGGTGGCCGGCACCGGTCCCGACCACCAGCGGGTCTTCACCGCCAGCGCCATCATCGACGGCGAGATCCTGGGACAGGGCACGGGCACCTCGAAGAAGATCGCCGAGCACGACGCCGCCGAGGCCGCCTACGCCGCCATCCTGGCCGCCCGGGGCGACGGAGGGCTGGACCTTCCCGGCGTCAACGAGGCCCTGCGCGCTGACCTGGTCACCCAGCAGGACTCCCAGCACTCCCGGCAGAGCTGATGCCCGAGCTCCCCGAGGTCGAGGTCGTGCGGGCCGGGCTCGCCCGGCACGTGGCCGGGCGCACCGTCACCGCTGTCGAGGTCCTCGACCCGCGTCCCCTGCGCCGCCAGGACGGGGGAGCACAGGCCTTCGTCGACCAGCTCACCGGGCGCACCGTCACCGCGGCCGTCCGGAGGGGGAAGTTCCTGTGGCTGCCCCTGGATGACGGCCGCGCCCTGTCGGCCCACCTGGGCATGAGCGGCCAGCTGCTCGTACGCGGCACCACACCCGCGGCCGCCTCCCCACCTGATCCGGAGCCAGTGAGTGCCGCGGCCTTCCTGACGGATCCGAGTGCGCAGCCCGGCAGGCGCCCGGTGGACCTGAGCGCCACCGAGCCGCCCCGCTACGTGCGGGACATCTCGACCTCGCCGCGCCACCTGCGCGTGCGGCTCCATCTCAGCACCTGTCCGAGCACCGACCCGGGCTCCGGCGAAGGACCCGTCCCAGGGCCGGGCTCCGGCGACGGAGCGGTTCTCGACCTGGTCGACCAGCGCATGCTCGGCGGCCTGCACGTCGTCGACCTGGTCCCCACCGTCGACGGAGCCCCCGGCGGCATGGGCAGCCCGGAACCGCTGCTGCCGGCCGACGCCACCCATATCGCCCGTGACCTGCTCGATCCTGCCCTGGAACGCACCGGCCCCGGTGGGGTCGTCACCCGGGTGCGCGCCTCGAAGCGCGCCATCAAGACCCTCCTGCTCGATCAGGGGCTCGTCTCCGGCATCGGCAACATCTACGCCGACGAGGGCCTGTGGGAGGCCGGGGTGCACGGTCTGCGGCCGGGGACGGCGCTCGGCCCCCGGGGCGTGGCCCGGATCCTTGAGTCCACGGCCGAGGTCATGCGCCGGGCCCTGGAGGTCGGCGGCACGAGCTTCGACGCCCTCTACGTCGACGTCGAGGGCGCCTCCGGCTTCTTCGCCCGTGAGCTTCGGGCCTACGGGCGCCAGGGGCAGGACTGCCGCCGCTGCGGGACCAGCATGCTCCGCGAGGTCCTGGGCGGGCGCTCCCACACGTACTGCCCCCGCTGCCAGACCCGACCGCGCCGCTCCCGGTGACGAAGTACCCGACGAGTATCGGCTGTGTGGTGCGCACCCCACGAAAACGGGGCCACGACGCAGCAGTCCGTGTGACGTAGGTCCCCGGCCCCTGGTAATGTCATGAGCATGGCATACACCCCCTCCTCGGAGATCGTCCGCGTCATGATCGTGGACGACCACGAGATCGTCCGCCGCGGCATCGCCGAGATCATCGACCGCGCTGACGGGCTTGACGTCGTTGCCGAGGCGGGCTCCCGAGCGGAGGCGGTACGTCGGGCCGAGCTGGTTCGCCCCGACGTCATCCTCGTGGACCTCCAGCTGCCCGACGGCACCGGCATCGAGCTCATGCAGGAGCTGCGCGACTCGGTGCCCCAGGCCCTGCCCATCGTGCTGACCTCCTTCGACGACGACGAGGCTCTGGCCGAGGCCCTGGCCGCCGGGGCCCGGGCCTACCTGCTCAAGACCGTCCACGGCGCCGAGATCAGCGACGTCGTGAGGGCCGTCGCCTCCGGGCGCGTTCTGCTCGACGAGCGCACCGTCACGCGCCGCCGGGCCGACCACGACGACCCCACCGCCGACCTGACCAACGCCGAGCGCAAGGTGCTCGACCTCATCGGCGACGGCCTGTCCAATCGGGAGATCGGCGAGCGCCTCGGGGTCGCTGAGAAGACGGTCAAGAACCACATCACCTCCCTGCTGGCCAAGATGGGCTTGCAGCGGCGCACCCAGGTCGCCGCCTGGGTGGCCGGCCAGCGCGCCTCGGGCTGGCGCAACGGCTGACCGCTCGTCCTTCTGCGGACGGATCCGCAGAGGGCCAGTGGGCCTCAGCGCAGCCGGCCTCCCTCGCTCAGCGGCACCCGCCAGGTGAAGCAGGTGCCGCGGCGCTCGCCGTCGGAGCGGGCCCGCGGGCCGATGACGAAGCTGCCGCCGTGGCGACGAGCCCGTTCGGCCATGTTGGCCGTTCCCGAGCGGCGCGTCACGGACGGGTTCACCCCGACGCCGTCGTCGCGGCAGACGATCTCCACCACCGGGTTTCCCTGGAACGGCTCGGCGTCGCCCGAGGCGTGGCCCTCGTCGTCCCCCGGTCCGCAGCACTTTTCTGAGCCCGGGAGCACCCCCTCGATCTTGACGTCCACCGTCACCGAGGAGGCGTGGGCGTGGCGGGCCACGTTGCTCAGGCCCTCGCGCACCACGGCCACCATGTCATCGGCGATGTTCGGGCCCACGACGGCGTCGACCGCGGTGATGAGCCGGTCCTCCTCGTCGCGGTCCACCTGGGCCAGGCCCCGGCCGTCGACGCTCAGCAGCAGCGAGGGGGCGTAGCCCAGGGCGTTGCGGGCCAGGGAGGCCTCCCGTCGCAGGCGCTCGACGACGCTGACCTCCTCGTCGCGGTCGCGCAGGGAACGCACGATGGAGCGGATCTGGCCCACGGAGTCGTCCACCGCCTCCAGCGCGGTGCTCAGCACGGAGCACACCATGTCCAGGTCTCCCTCGGTACCGGCGCTCTCACCGTTGTCCCGGGCGGCGGCCAGCCGCTCCCGGGCCGCCGAGATCTGCATCCCGGTGGCGAAGAGCTGCTGGATGGCCAGGTCGTGCAGGTC
>CAUVMS010000039.1:0-20758 GCA_963552815.1 uncultured Actinomyces sp.
TCCTACATGAGGCACCGAAGACACTTCGCGGGCACCTTGACATGAGGCACCCCGGATTGCTTTCTTCTTCTATGGTGGTCCCATGAACGACGTCGACGCCCACGAGCTCGTCACCGCAGCCGCCCGTGCAGCCCGCACCGCGCAACGAAGCCTGGCCGGGGCCCCGCGCGCCGTCAAGGACGCCGCCCTGGAGTCCATGGCCCGCAGCCTCACCGAGCACACCGAGGCCATCTTGACCGCCAATGCCGCCGACCTGGAGCGCGGACGCGAGTCCGGGATGAAGTCCGGGCTCCTGGACCGCCTTGCCCTGGACGCCGGTCGGTTGTCCGACATCGCCGGAGCCCTGCGGGAGGTCGTCTCCCTGCCCGACCCCGTCGGCCAGGTCGTCGACGGCTCGGTCATGCCCAACGGGCTGCGGGTGCGCCGGGTGCGGGTGCCCCTGGGCGTCGTCGGCATGATCTACGAGGCCCGCCCCAACGTCACTGTCGACACCGCCGCCCTGGCCGTCAAGTCCGGCAACGCCATCGTCCTGCGCGGGGGCAGCGCCGCCCAGGACTCCAACGCCGCCATCGTGGCGGCCCTGCGCAGCGCCCTGGACGCTCAAGGACTGCCCGCAGACCTCGTCACCAGCGTGGATGCTGCCGGCCGGGACGGGGCCCGAGCCCTCATGCGGGCCCACGGCCTGGTTGACGCCCTGGTGCCGCGCGGCGGGGCCGGTCTCATTCGCACCGTTGTCGAGCAGTCGACCGTTCCGGTCATCGAGACCGGCTCGGGCAACTGCCACGTCTACGTCGATGCCAGCGCCGACCTCCAGGCCGCGGTCGACATCATCGTCAACGCCAAGACCCAGCGCGTCGGCGTGTGCAACGCCGCCGAGACGCTCCTGGTCCACGCCGACGTCGCCGCCGCCTACCTGCCGGACGCGGCCGCCGCCCTGTGGGACCGGGACACCGCTTTGCACGCCGACCCCGCCGCCCACCGGATCCTGACCGAGGCCGCCACCGGCAGCGGACGCGAGGCCCTTCTGACCGAGGCCACCGAGGCCGACTGGGACACCGAGTACGGCTCGCTGGACCTGGCCGTGCGCGTCGTCGAGAGCCTGGACGAGGCCATCGACCACATCCGGGCCCACACCACCGGGCACACCGAGGCGGTTCTCGCTCAGGACGTGAGCGTCATCAACGACTTCATCGCAGGCATGGACTCGGCGGCCATCATGGTCAACGCCTCGACCCGCTTCACCGACGGCGGGCAGCTGGGCCTGGGGGCGGAGCTGGGCATCTCCACCCAGAAGCTCCACGCCCGCGGACCCATGGGGCTGACCGAGCTGACCACGACCACCTGGATCGTCGAGGGCGACGGACACACCCGGCCCTGAGCCGCTCCGGGTTGACTGCATCCCTTCTCTGTCATCGCACCGCGCTTCTCCTGCACCTCGTACCCCTGCTTTGACACGCCGTTCGCGGCCCGCTCAACGTGGCCCGGTCAACGTGGGGCGGCCGACGACGGCCTCACGGAATCAGGTAAGATTGTGGGGTTCGAAGAACACGTGCAGGGACGTCAGGCAGAAGCCGGACAAGGGGACATTGTATGCGTAACCTGATTCACCGAGTCGGTCGCGGGCGCGTCATCGCTACGGCGGTCGTGGTCGTCACTGCGGGGCTCCTGGTCGGGGTTACTCGCATGGTGTTCTTCCACCCCACCGAGTCCGCGAAAGAGCCGGGCATCGTCCTGACCAGCACCCCGAGGGAGACCGCGTCGCAGTCCTCGACCTCGGTGACACAGAGCCATGCCAGCGGCGCCAGTGCCGCCAACAGCGCCCAGCCCGAGCAGCACGATGCCGGGGCAGAGCCCCCTGCGGCCCCGGGCAACGCGCCCCAGGCGGTTGAGCCCGACCCGCCGGTCGCCGTCGACCACGGTGTCCGTCAGCCGGCGCCCGCCGCTCCCGCCGTCCCCGCCGCGAATGAGAACTACCACGCCGGCAGCCAGGACGTGGACGACGATGACGACGATGTAAAGGGCGGGGTGCCCAACGTCGACACTGACGACGACCATGACAGTGACGGCGACGACTGACGCGCGTGGCGCCCTGACCAGCCGCCCCGGATGCTTGAGGGGCCCGGGTCAGGCGAGCCGGTAGCCCATGCCGCGCACCGTCTCCACCCGGTCCTTGCCCAGCTTGTTGCGCAGGTAGGAGACATAGACCTCCACCACGTTGGACCCCGGGTCGAAGTCCAGCCCCCACACGGCGCTCAGGAGCTGTTCGCGGCTGAGAACCTGACCGGGGTGACGCATGAAGGTCTCGGCCAAGGCGAACTCCCTGGCCGAGAGCTCCACCTTCCGACCCTCCAGCTCCAGGGTGCGGGTGCGCAGGTCGAGGACCATGTCGCGGTGGGTCAACCGCATCTGGTCGGTTCCTGTGGCCTCCGGGCGCAGCCGTACCCGGATACGGGCCAGAAGCTCCTCGAAGGAGAACGGTTTGGGGATGTAGTCGTCGGCGCCGCCCTCGAGGCCGGCGACGCGGTCGGACACCGAGGAGCGCGCCGTGAGCATGATGACCGGTGCCACTACCCCCTGACCGCGAAGCTGCTGGAGCACCTCGAAGCCGTCGATGTCGGGAAGGCCCACATCCAGGATGATGAGGTCGAAGCTCTCCTGGAGCGCAAGTGACACGGCCTCCAGGCCCGCAGCGGTGGTGTGCGTGGTGAACCCGGCCGCCTTGAGTCCCTTGGTGAGGAATGCGACGATCCTGGGCTCGTCCTCAACAATCAGGATGCTGCTCATAGCGGATTCACTCCTTGTGGGTGTGCGGATCGGTGGCGCCTGGCTCGGGCGAGACCTCGGCACCTGGAACAGGCACCAGGGGGAACCTCATGGTAAAGACCGAGCCTTCTCCCACCTGGGAGCGTATGTCCAGCTGTCCGCCGTGCGCTGCGACGATCGTCTCCACGATATTCAGTCCCAGTCCTGTTCCCGAGGCCCGTTCCTGAGCGCTGGCAGTGCGTTTGAACCGCTGGCGTACGACGTCGATCTCCTCGGGTGGGATCCCGATGCCCTCGTCGCCCACCCACATCAGCAGGTGCTTGTCGCGGACAGCGGAGCCCAGACGGACCGTGCTGCCTTGCTCAGAGTACTTCACGGCGTTGGCCACCAGCTGGAGCCAGGCCTGGGTGATTCGGGTGGGGTCGATCATGGCCCGGGCGAAGGCCACCGACTCCAGCTGCCAGCGGCGTTCACCCAGGGCGAGGGACTTGTCGAAGACCAGGTCGGTGAGCTCGCCGATGTCGGTGTCCGTCGGGGTGATGAAGTCGCTCTGGGCGCTCTTGGCCAGCAGGATCAGATCATTGACGAGCACCCCCATCCGGTCGAGCTCGTCAATGGCCAGCATCTGGGTCTGCTGCACCTCCTCGGGGTCGGCGGGGTCGGTGAGCTCAAGGTGCCCACGGACCACGGCGATGGGCGTACGCAGCTCGTGGCCGACGTCATCGAGCAGGTTGCGCTGCGCCTCCACCGAGGTCTGGACCCGGTCGAGCATCCGGTTGACGGCCGCGGCCAGGGCGGTCAGGTCGTCTCGCCCCCTGACCGGGACCCGGGTGGTCAGGTCGTCCTCGCCGATGGACTCGGTGGCGCGCCGCAGCTGCTCGATGGGGCGCAGGAGCCGCTCGACGGCGAACCAGGCCAGACCCGTCACCAGGGCGACGGTGAAGATGGCCGCCGCGGCGTAGAAGGCCATGGTGCGCTTAAGCTGGGACTCGGCGACCTTGAGGTCGATGACGTGCACGAGCGCCCCGTGCTGGGAGCCGCCCTGGACCGGGACGACGAGAACCCGGTAGTTCGATGAGGGGGTGCGTACCGTCTCGATGACTGACTCCGACGCGGCGGCCTGTGAGGTCACTCGCTTGAGCAGGACGGCGTCCTTCTCCGGGCGGAAGGAGACATTGTCTGAGGACACCCAGGCCAGCGCCGTGCTGGCGTCGGTGCCCACGAAGCCGAGCTCGGCCTCACCCGGTCCCTCCGCGGTGCGCTGGATGTGGGCGCGAAGGACTGCCGAGACGTCCTCCAGGGGCTGGCCGCTGGAGGGATCGACGCGTTCGGCGGCCAGCTGACGGATCCGCTCGCGGCTGAGCTCAAGCCGGTTCGTGGCGTCGGCGGACACGCTTGAGTGTCCCAGCGCCCATACGATCGCCCCGCAGGTGACCAGTGCGATGCTGGCGACCAGCACGATGGCCCACATGACGCGGGCACCGATAGTGAAGGTGCGGGTGGGCATCAGTGAGATCACGTCGCCATTGTGCCTGGACTCACCGGGCTCCGCCCGGTGAGTCCAGGCACGGGCGGAGCCACCAGTGGTGGTGCTCAGCGTCCCACCCCCGCGTAGGTCCACCCCGCCTGGCGCCAGGCCACCGGGTCCAGGGCGTTGCGTCCGTCGATGATGACGCGGTCGGCGACCCCGGTGGCGGCGTCGGTGGGGTCAAGGGCAACGAACTGGTCCCACTCGGTCAGCAGCAGCACGAGCTCGGCGCCCTGGAGCGCGGCAATGGGGTCTTCCGCCACAGTGAGATGGGGGTGGGAGCGGGCCACGACGGGCAGGGCCTGCGGGTCGCAGACGGTGACATCCGCACCAAGATCGACCAGGCGGGAGGCGACGTCCAGGGCGGGGGAGTCGCGTACGTCGTCGCTCAGGGGCTTGAAGGCGGCCCCCAGGATGGTGATCGCCTTGCCGGAGAGCTCGCCTCCCACGTGGGTGCGGGCCAGCTCGACGATCCGGTCGCGCTGCTCGCGGTTGATGGAGTCGACCTGCCCCAGCAGGTCCGCCAGGTGCCTGGCGCCGTGCAGGTTGGCGCTGGCCTGCAGTGCCCGGATGTCCTTGGGCAGACAGCCTCCGCCGAACCCGACCCCGGCCTGGAGGAAGCGCCTGCCGATGCGCGGGTCGTGGCCGATCGCGTCGGCCAGGACGGTGACGTCAGCCCCGGCCGTGTCGCACAGGTGGGCCATGGCGTTGATGAAGCTGATCTTGGTGGCCAGGAAGGAGTTCGCCGCGGTCTTGACCAGCTCGGCGGTGGGGTAGTCGGTGACGATCCGGGGGATTCCCTCCTCCAGCAGGGGCTGGTAGACGGCGTCGAGAGCGGCCTGGGCCTCCTGGGCGTCGCGGGAGTCGGCGGGCACCCCGTAGACGATGCGGTCGGGGTGGAGGGTGTCGGCCACAGCGAAGCCCTCGCGCAGGAACTCGGGGTTCCACAGCACCAGGGCGCGGTCCGCCAGGCGCTCGGCCACCTGCTGGGCGGTGCCGACCGGAACGGTCGACTTGCCTACCACGACGCTGCGCCCACCCGTGGGCAGGGCGTCATGAAGCATGTCGACCACGCTCCACAGCTGGCTCAGATCCGCCTCACCGCCGGTGGCGGACTGCGGGGTGCCCACAGCGATGAAGTGGACATCGGCCTCGGCCAGCTCCTCCGCCGTCGGCGCTGAGGTGAAGCGCAGGTCGCCCTGCTGGGCGCCGGTGATCAGCAGCTCGGGCAGGCCCGGCTCGTAGAAGGGGGCGCGGCCCTGGGAGAGGGCCTCGACCTGCTCGGTCCGGGTGTCGATTCCCAGGACATGGTGTCCCAGGTGGGCCATGGCGGCGGCGTGGACGGCGCCGAGGTATCCGCAGCCGATGACAGTGAGCTTGAGGGGGGTCATGAGTTGTTCCAATCGTTGCTGAGGTTGAGGGAGGTGAAAGGCGAGGCGTGCCCCAGGCAGTGGTGCACCCAGGCGGGCAGCCACTGGTGGGCAGCGGGCCGGAAGGCGTGGACGAAGACGAGTCGCAGCGCCGAAGAGCGGTAGTAGGTCTCCAGACGCTCCGTCGTCGTGGGCAGCGTGCGGGCCATGTTGTCGAGCAGTCCGCGGACCTGGGTGTGGGCCTCGGGGCCCAGCCGGCCCCGAACCGCCATGAGGTCCGCATGGGCCCAGAGGTTGCCCAGGTCGAGGGCCGCCTCGGCCATGGCCGCGGTGTCCAGGTCCAGCAGGGACAGGTCGATTCCGTCCCATAGAAGCTGGCCGTCGTGGAGGTCGCGGTGGGCGATGACGTGCACCCCGTCGTCCTCCCGCAGTCTCAGGCAGGTGTCCACCACCTGCTCGTGCAGGAGAGTCGGCTGGTGGATGACGCCGTAGCGTTGGGCGGAGGCACACCATCGGCGCAGCACCTCGGCCTCCTGACGCGGCCCGTGGACGGGCAGATCCGCCTCGGAGCGGGCCAGGTGGGCCCAGGAGTCCGCCAGACGCCTCCACGCGGGCAGACCGGTGTCGCCGAGCGCGTCAAGGCTGCGGCCGGTCAACAGCTCGAGGTCGACGATGTCGTCGATGTCGTCGCTGCTATTCAGGATCCGGGGAGTGCGCAGGCCGGTGATCCTCAGGACCGAGGCGGCTGTCGCGTGCGCCTGCACCAGGGCCGCGGCCCGGTGCGGTCGCACGATCTTGCGGACCCGCGTCTCCTCCATCACCACGGCGCGGCGGCCGGCGCGGTGGACGACGAGCGCTCCGGTCAGGCGCGCGGATAGTGCCGGCAGGGCAGGGTCAGTGGCATAGGGCAGCAGGTCGGGAGCCGATCCGGCGGTGACGTGCCCGGCGCGCAGACGGCCCTTGCTGTCGACGCACTCGATGCTCACGCTCGTCGAGCTCGAGTCCCGGTGCTCGGGCCAGGCGCGGCGCAGCCCCGGGATCGCGTGCAGCGTGCTCAGCATGCCGCTCATCTCTGGTTTCTGTGTCATCTCAGTTGTCTGTGTCGTCGTCGAGGCTGCTGTCATGCCCAGGCGGTCTCCTTCTCAGGTGACCGGGCGATGCTCTCAATGGCGGCCAGCTCCACTCCGATGCGCTCATGCCAGGACGGATCGGCATGGCGCAGAGGATCGGCCAGCCGTGCCAGGCGCGAGAGGACGGCCGCCACCCCCAGCTGTTCGGCAGCGGGCACCGGTCGGTGCTCGGCGTAGCCCTCCAACAGGGCGTGCCCTGGGGAGGTCGGGTCCGCCGCGAGGTAGGAGCCCAGATCGGTGGCCGCCGGTGCTAGGCGTACCCGGTCGAAGTCGGTCAACCAGATCCGCCCGGAGGAGCGCTCGTACAGCACCTGGTCGGGGGAGGCATCGCCGTGGGTGAGGACCGGCTCGCCCGGCAGCCGGGTGGGCAGCATGTGGCCCACCGCCCGCACGCGGCCGGCCAGGTCGGGGGCGAGGACATCGAGCTGACGGGCGTGAACCTCGGCCAGGTCCCGAGGATCGGGATGCTGATGAGGCAGCCGCTCGACGAGGTCCGGCTTGAGCGCTTCTCCGCAGGAGTGCAGCTCGGCCAGCAGCGCCCCCACGCGCCGCGTGGCATCGGCCGTGGACTCGGTGACGACCTCGGGTGTGGCGTGCTCAGCGGTACGGTCGTCGGAGAGCTCGGCCAAGTTCGTGTCGCCGCACCACTGCTGGAGGCTGACATGCCCCTTGCACCGGGCCACGGCCTCGGAGTCGAGCAGACGCGGGACCGGGAGGAGCTCGGACAGAGCGCGATGGACGTCGTCGGCCGGGCTGCAGGCCTGAGCCCGTATCCGCAGCACCGTGGAGCCGTCTCGCAGCACGAGACGCCGTGAGGGGTTGTAGCGCAGGACGTCCCCAGCCTCCCAGGATCTCAGCACCCCCTGGCGGGCGGCGCCCGCCATCGGCTTGGCCAGCTTGGGGTCGGTGTGAACCGGACCGCTCTGCAGCAGCAGGTCGCCGCCTGCGGCCCGGGTGACCGGAGCCTGGTCGAGCCCCAGGGAGGTGGCCAGGCGCTCGGCCTGGGCCGCCTTGGAGTGCGAGACCGGCCAGAGCAGCCGCGCCCACCCGCACGTGAGCCCGGTGGAGCGCTCCGTCAAGGACACCAGGACCGACACGTTCGGCTTGATACGCAGCCGGCCTGCCCGCACTGGTTGGCCGAGGAGCTCACTGAGCCGATCAGCATCGAGAACCGTGCAGACGGCGTCGGCTGTGGCTGCCGTGGAGATCGTTGACAGGGTCACGCTCCACTCCCCTCCAGGGCCAAGAAGTCCGACATGTGACTGTTCGCCCACCGGCGGAACTCGTCCGAGGTCTCCATGAGGTACTGAGGATTCCCCTCCAGCCAGATCCGACCCTCCTGGATCCACACCACCCGGTCGGCGCGCATGGCGGCCTGCGGGTCGTGGGTGACGGTCAGGGTCGTGCGTCCGGCCACCAGCTCGTCAATCGCCTCGAGCACCGCCGACGTCGAGGCCGGGTCCAGCCCGGTGGTCGCCTCGTCCATGATGACGATCGGCGAGTCGCGCAGCAGTGCCCGGGCGATGGCGATGCGCTGACGCTGGCCCCCGGAGAGGGTGCCCCCCCGCTCGCCCACGGCAGTGTCATAGCCGTCGGGCATCTGGGTGATGAAGTCGTGGGCGTGGGCTGCGCGCGCAGCCGCTTCCACCTCCTGGTCGGAGGCGTTGGCCCGGCCCAGGCGGATGTTCTCGCGAATCGTGCCGGTCAGCAGCACCGCCTCCTGGTGCAGGACCGAGACCTGCGAGCGCAGGAACTTCAGGTCCAGGTCTTTCAGGCTGTACCCGTCGAGGCTGACCGCGCCCTGCGTCGGATCCATTGCCCGAACCACCAGGGACACCAGGGTGGACTTGCCCGAGCCCGACGGCCCCACGACGGCCACGTGCTCACCGGGGACCACCGTCAGGCTCACGCCGTGAAGCACCTGCCGGCCCTCGTAAGCGGCGTTGACGTGGTCGAAGTGGATCATGCCGTGGACCCGGTTCAGGACAGTGGCGTCGCGAGGCGAGACGATCTCGGGCTCGACCGCCATGAGGTCGGCCACCCGCTCACCCGAGGCCGCGGCCCGAGCGATGCGACCGGTGTACTTGGCCATGTCCCGAAGCGGCTTCATGGTGGTGCGCAGGTAGGTCGTGAAGAGCACCAGGTCTCCCGGAGACATGGCGTCGTTCAGAACCCGGATGCCCCCGCCGACCATGACCACGGCGGTGGCTACGCCGACGATGACGTCCGTGGAACGCTCCAGGCGCGCGGCGATGCGGCGTGAACGCACTCCCTCGCTCAGGGAGATGGTGTTGGCGCCCGTGAAGCGCTTGTGCAGCAGGGGCTCCAGACCGTAGGCCTGGACCACCTTGATGGCACCGAGAGCCTCCTGGGCCGTGTTGGCCAGGTTCCCCTCCGACTTGCGGCTGCGCAGGGAGGCGGCGGAGATCCGCCGCGAGTTGCCGGAGGAAGCGATCGCGAAGGCCACCACCGCCACCACCACGATCGTGGCCAGTAGCGGGTCCAGGAATACCATGACCACGACCATGACCAGCAGGGTCAAGGTGTTGGCGGCCATCGGCAGGCCGGCGGTGACGGCCACCTCCTGCATGCGGTTGACGTCGGCGATGAGCCGCTGAACCGTGTCCGCGCTGCGGTTGCGGGCGTGGAACTGCTGGGAGAGGCCCTGGACGTGGTGGAAGGCCCGGCTGCGCAGGGAGGCCGCTGTGCGCGAGCCGACCAGGGCGAAGGCCACGGTGGCCAGGTAGCTGCACAACGCCCGACCGGCCACGAGGATCAGGAGGGCCACGCCCAGACCCACCAAGGAGGAGACCGTGGCGGGCGCGACGCCCGTGTGCTTGCCCAGCGCCGCCACCAACGAGTCGATGGCGATCTTCAGGGGCCAGGGCTCCAGCACCCGGAAGGCCACCTCTGTCAGAAGCACCACCGTGCCCCCGAGCATGAGGCGCCACTGCGGCGCGGCATCGGGCCCCACCAGGCGCAGGGTCTGGCGCATGGGGGAGCGGCCCGGCTGGGCTATCTGCCGGTGCGTAGGAGCATCCATCACCGCTCACCACCCTGAGTGAGGCCGGCCAGCTCCAGGATCCGGTCGACGGTCCGACGCCAGGAGTGGCGCTCCTCGGCCAGAAGGCGCCCGCTGCGGCCCATGCGGGCGCGCCGATCCGGGGCGGCCGCCAGATCATCCAGGGCCGCGGCCAGGGCCGTGGGGTCCGAGGGGGGAACGAGCATGCCGTGCCGGCCAGAGCCGTCCTCAAGCAGCTGGGGGACCTGCCCGACGTCGGAGGCCACGACCGCGAGCCCCGCGGCCAGGTACTCCAGGACCTTCAGGGGGGAGAAGTACTGCTGCTCGCCCCCACCCAGGTCCGGGTAGGGGGCCACTCCGATTGCCGAGCCCGCCAGGTGGGCGGGGATATCCTGCGGAGCGACCGCTCCACGGAAGTCCACCTCCACCCCGAGGCGTTCGGCCTGAGCGCGCAGCGAGTCCATCTCGGGGCCGTCCCCGATGATCCGCAGGCTCCAGCTCTCGCGAGCCAGGGCCGCTGACGTGATGAGGTCGGCCACCCCGTGCCAGGGCTTCAGGGTTCCCACGAAGGTGACGACCACCCGGCTCGGGTCCTCCGGCTGGGGCTGAATACGGCGCACGCTCACACCGTTGGGAACCGTGTGGATCCTGCTGGCGACATCGTCCGCGCCCGCACCGGTAGCGGACAGGTCGGCGGTGCGACGACGCACCCAGTCGGCCACCGGGTCCGAGACGCACACTGTGGCCCGGGCGGCCGCCACCTGACGGCGCAGCGCCTGCGCCGCGCCGGAGGCGTCCACCAGCGAGCGGTGGCGACGCTGCTCATCGATCAGCGGAGCATTGACCTCCAGGATCCCGGGAACCCCGGTGGCGGCCGTGATGTCAGCAAGCGCCATGGAGAACAGGGAGTAGCGCTCGTAGACCAGGTCGGCGCCGTCGGCGATCACCCGGGAGGCGATCCGCTCCGCGGCGCGCGCCTGCGCCTGCTCCCGCTCAGCGGGCTCGACGTCGGCCACGGCCTCCAGCCGCAGCTCGAGGTCGGTGAGGTCGTCGGGAACGTGCTCGCCGGAGCGCACGGCGTACAGGACCACCTCGTGGCCGATGGACCGCAGCTCGCGGACGACCTCCTGGATGTGCACCGAGGCGCCCTTGGTCCCGAACACCGGGATACCCGGGTCGCAACAGATATAGGCGATCCGCATCAGGCGGCTCCTTCTTGATCGGTCAGGTACATGTTGGGAACGGGGCGGGGGCCCGACTGCCAGGCGGCCAGGACCTCGGCCTGGGCGCGGGAGTCGAAGTGCTCCTCGATCAGTGACCGTGCCCCACGAGACAGGGCGACGGTGTCGACCTCGCCCAGCGCGATCCTGCGCAGGGCAACCGCCAGCTCGGTCGGGTCTCCCGGCGGCAGCAGGAGGCCGGTGACTCCGTCGCGGACCACCTCTGGCAGCCCCGAGACCGCTGTGGCCACCACCGGCGTCCCGCAGGCCATCGCCTCCAGGATCACCGTGGGAAGACCGTCGATATTGCCATCGGAGGCCTCGATGCAGGGTGCTGCGAAGACGTCCGAGCGCTCCAGCAGGTCACGCACCTCCGCCTGGGTGAGCGGACCCAGGAGGCGGATCCGGTCCGTCAGGCCCAGGCGGTCGATCTGCGCGATCAGGCGCTCACGATCGTCGCCGTCACCGGCCAGCTCGACCTCGACGTCGACACCGGAGCTCACCAGGATTCGCACCGCCTCGATCAGGTCCGCAAAGCCCTTCTTGGGGACCAGGCGCCCGACGGCGCACACCCGTAGCGGTCGTGAGTTCCCGGCCGGAACGGGCAGCGGAGCGCGGTAGGAGAAGCGGTCGAGCTCGATGGCGTTGTAGCGCAGGGACACCGTGGCCCCCGTGCCTGCCAGCACCTTCCTCAGATAGTCCTTGTTGTACCGGCTAATGGCGATGACCCGTTGCGCGTCGGCGCAGATGCGACGCAGCCACACGGGGTCCACCGACTCGTGGAAGATGTCCTTGGCGTGGGTGGTCACAGTGTAGGGGATGCCGGTCAGGGCCGAGGCGATCCATGCGACCCGGCCCGCCAGAGACGCAAAGTGCGCGTGCAGATGGGTGATGGAGTCCCTGCGTGCCTGACGCGCCAGCTCCACGCCCTGAGCCACCTCGTCGCCGGGAAGGTCGGCCAGCACCGGCATGATGGCGGCGAAGCGCTCGCGGTCGTCCTGACGGGTCAGACCGTTGGTGAGCTGGCTCCACAGGTCGAGGGCGCGTACCGGCCGACCCACCCAGCTGACCCGGGCGGATACCCGGGCGATCTCGGGGTGGAAGCGCGAGTCCGTGGTGGGGCGCAGCGCGTAGATGCTCAGGTCCTCGCCCTGGGCCTCGCGGGCCAGGATCTCGGTGACGATGAAGGTCTCCGAGAAGCGCGGGTAGACCTTGAGGACGTATCCGATGCGGGCGCCGTTCTGACGAATGTCCTGGTGGTTGTCGGCTGCGGGATTCATGCGGGGATCTCCATCCTGGTGAAGCTGGTGGTGTGGCTGTTGAGACAGGTGAGGCGGGCGTTGAGACCGTCGCTCCGGTCGCCGATGAGCTCGGCGGCGAGCAGGGGGACGGTCGCCAGACCGTCCAGGCGCAGACGACGTCGCCCTGCCAGCTGGCTGCGAGCGCCGTCGTCCGGGTCATGCAGCAGCCCGGTGAGCCAGTCCTCGAGTGCTGCGGCACTCAGGTCCTCGACTCTCAGGAGATCAACGGCACCGGCGTTCTTCAGGGCGGTGGCCCGGATGAACTGCTCGAGGCGAGGCGTCTCACGGGGGACGAGGAGGGACGGGGTCTTGGAGGCGAGGATCTCGCTGACCGTGTTGTATCCGGCCATCGAGATGACCGCTGCGGCCTTCTGGATGTGGCGGCTCATCCCCGGCCAGGTCCGGCGCACGATGGTGCGGGGGCCGGCCGCCTGAGCGACCTGGTGGAACCGGGCGGCGTCGAGCTGGGGGCCGGCGACCACGACGTGCCGGTACCCGTCGGGGATGCGCGCCGCGACCGCGGCACGCAGCAGGTTGATGCCGTCGGAGCCGCCACCGGCGGTGGTCAGGATGAAGTCGCCCGCAGCCTCGGTGTTACCGGCCAAGGCTTCTGACGCCTCAGAGCCAAGAGTGGTTTCGGCGGCATCGCGGCCATGGGCGAGGTAGCCGGTGTAGCGCATCCGATCCTCCAGCGCCGCCGGAGCCTCGCCGGTAACGCTCAGGTCATGGACCGAGGCGTCCCCGTAGACCCAGACCTCGTCGATGAGCCGGCGCAGCGTGTCGGCCTCGCCGAGCTCCTCCCACTCGCGCTGCACGGTCGCCGGCGTATCCAGGACCTCGCGCAGGCCGAGCACCACGCGCGCGCCGGGGTTCGCCTGACGCAGACGTGCCAGGGGCCCGCGCAGCTCCTGGTGCACCCCGTAGGGGTGACGGTCGATGATGAGCAGGTCCGGGGTGAAGGTCGTCAGGACCCCGGACAGCAGGGCGCTGCGGACCAGGTTCAGGTCGTCGCGGGTGATGCGCAGGCGCTGGGGCAGGTAGGAGCCCCCGGACTTCTTGACCCCCGGCAGGACCATCCAGTCGAAACCTTCAGGAAGCCGGTACTCCTGTCCCGGAGCCAGCCCGGTGATGACCAGGCCGGTGACGTCGCGGCCGGTGAGCCCCGGCAGAGCCCGGGCCAGGTGGTGGGCCAGGGCGAGGTTGCGGCGAAGGTGTCCCAGCCCCTTGGCATCGTGGCTGTAGAGCGCCACCCGTAGGGGAACGGTTGTCATGGATCGTCTCTTCTCTTGGAGTCAGTTCTAGATCGTTCTGAGACGATCTTGACCGGCCAGGAGTAGATGACGATTAAGGGTGGATGAGAAAGCTCTCAGGTTTCCTGGAGGTTAGACCAGCTGCACCTCGGCTCCCGCCCAACGCAGGGCCTCGACCTGGTCGGCGGGGGCGCCGTCGTCGGTGATGACCACGTCGATCGACGCGGTGGGGCAGATGAGGGCAAAGGCGGTGGAGCCGAGCTTGGAGCTGTCGCACACGACGACGACGCGTTGGGCCGCCTTGACCAGGGCGGCATTGACTGCGGCCTCGCCGTCATGCTGGGCGTAGGCGCCTCTCTCGTCAAGGCCCTCGACGCCCAGGAAGAGCGTACCCATGCTGATCGAGGGCAGGATGAGCTCGGCCAGCGGACCGGTGAGCTCGAAGGACCTGTCCCGCGCGATGCCTCCGGTGACGACGACGCGTACGCACTGGCGCACGGTCATCTCACTGGCGATGTTGACGGCGTTGGTGACCAGGGTGACGGGAACGTCTGGATCGGTCAGATCCGGCAGGAGCACGATCTCCCGTGCGACCTCGGTGGTGGTGGTGCCGCCGTTGAGACCGATGGAGTCGCCCGGGTGCACCATGGCCGCCGCGGCCTTGGCGATCCGAGTCTTCTCATCGGCCATCCGCGAGGTGCGGTAGCGCAGCGGCAGCTCGGTGGAGACCGGATTGGCGATGGCGCCGCCACGGGTGCGAGTGACCAGCTGCTGGTCCGCCAGGTGGTCGAGGTCGCGCCGCGCGGTGGCGGCCGAGACACCGAGACGGGCGATGATGTCGTCAATGTGGACGCTGCCCTCGTCCATGACGATGTCGAGGATGGCCGAATGGCGATCATGCCGAGACATCTCGATCCTCCTGGAGCTCAAGGGGTGGTGGGACCGGGGGCCCAGACTGCGCTGGATCACGGCATATGATTTGAGCATCAACTACTTGCCTTATCCTGGTTATCACGCGGCAGGTAGTTGGTGCATTGACGCCAGCATAGAGCAGCAGTACCCGACGTCGCCCGCTGAGAGCGACTCATGGTGAAACGAACCTTGCTACCGTCGTCGGCGTCCATCATGCCGACGTGCGGGGCGCCGGCCCCGTGGACACTTCGCGGTGACCTCCCGTGCGGCCGCCGTGGACACCACGGTCTGCGCGCCTGTCGCCCCGCCCCTGAGAACAGAGAACATATGGGACATCCCGCTGACTCATCCGAGCGCTTCCGCCCCGAGGGGTGTCCGGCCGCACTGGGGGTCGATGTCGGAGCCGACGGCATCACCGCGGTCGTTGCCGATGACCTGGGGCGCGTCATCCGCTCCCTGGAACGCCCTGTGCGGAAAGACTGTCGTTCAGATGAAGGTCGACTGGTCGAGGAGATCAGCGCCGTCGTCGCCTCCCTGGGAACCGAGGTGCAGGCTTCGGTCGTGGGGGTCTGTGTGCCGGGGGTCGTTGACGAGGCCCAGGGGCGCATCTGCCACAGCGCCGACCTGGGGTTGCAGGACCTTCCTCTGGGGAACCTTGTGAGTCAGGCCCTGGAGGCCGGACCGGCCGGGTCCGTGATGGGCGCTGAGCCCGTTGAGGTGGCGCTCTTTCAGGACGTTCGCTGTGGTGCCTGGGCCGAGAGTCGGTGGGGAGCGGGAGGGGCGAGCTGCCTCTACCTGTCCGTTGGTGCCGGCATCTCCGCGGCCGTTCTGCTCGACGGCGTGCCCGTGCATGGTGGTGGCTGGGCCGGCCAGGCCGGCCGGATCATGGTCCCCGATCCGGACTGGAGCGGTGAAAGGGCCCGTCTGGAGGACGTCGCCTCCCTGGAGGCGATGGTTGGACGCTACACGGCCGGTCTCGTCGATGACGTCGATGACGTCGATGACTCTGACGGCGGCTCTGACGACCTCGGCGGCTGTGGCGGTTCCGACGACCCCTGTGGTGGACGTGCCGGTTCGCCTGTCTCAGGGTTTGAGGCGCTCCTTGGCGCGATGCGATCGGGCGACCGGGAGGCGCGCCGCGTCTGGGACACAGGCCTGGACGCCCTGGCCGACCTCATCGCGTGCGGTGCTGGCCTGCTCGGTCCTCTCGACGTCGTGGTCAGCTCCGACCTGACCCGGGCCGGGGAGGCCGTCTTCCTCGAGCCGCTGCGTCTGCGGGTGGCTGGTCTCATGGCCGGTCTGCCGGCTCCGGCGCTGTTGACGGCCCGGCTCGGGAAGCCGTCCCGGGCGCTGGGTGCCGCCGGACGCGCCCTAGAAAACTGGCATTAGCCTGATAATATTCTGGGCATTACCTTGTGTCTCTGCGCCATTGGCTGACAACTCGCCTATGGCGTTGCGGAGGCCCACAATGGGTACAGGCCGTGGCAGTATGTTCGCCAACTGCAGTCGTCCGTACCGGTTGAGGAGAACCAACGTGTCCCCCAGGAAAGAAGCGAGGCGCAGCGCGTGACCCTGTCTGCTCGTCCGCTTCGCATCGGTATCATGGGTGGAACCTTTGATCCGATTCACCACGGGCACCTCGTTGCGGCCAGTGAGGTCCAGAACGTCTTCGCTCTCGACGAGGTCATCTTCGTGCCCACCTGGGCTCAGCCCTTCAAGAAGGATCGCCGGGTCTCCCCGGCCGAGCACCGCTACCTCATGACGGTCATCGCCACGGCCTCCAACCCGAGGTTCACGGTCTCCCGGGTCGACATCGACCGGGGCGGTACGACGTACACGATCGACACCCTTCACGACATCACGGCCGAGTACCCGGGCGCGGAGCTGTACTTCATCACCGGCGCGGACGCCCTGGCGCAGATCCTCACCTGGAAGGACAGTGAGGAGATTTTCGGCCTGGCCCACCTGGTGGGGGTGACGCGCCCCGGGCACGTCCTGAGTGACTCCGGGGTTCCCCGTGACCGGGTCTCGCTGGTGGAGGTGCCGGCCATGGCGATCTCGTCGACGGACTGCCGTCAGCGAGTCGGAGAGGGGTTCCCGGTGTGGTACCTCGTTCCTGATGGTGTCGTGCAGTACATACGCAAGTACGGGCTTTATCGTATGGCCTTGCGGTCGGCGTCGGCGACGTCGATGACGGCGAGAGTGGCCCGCGAGCAGTCCCTGAGGAAGGAGAACGACGGTGAGCACTGAGCAGACCGGCGTCAATGCCCCCACGTCCGAGGAGCCGACGCAGGACGGGCACGCTCCACGCGGTAGTCGTCGTGCGATCCGGCAGGCCGAGCGTGCCGCCGAGCGCGAGGCGATCCTGACGGGGCAGCAGCCGCTCCTGACCCGACGCGAGATGAGGCGCCTGCGTGAGGAGGCCAAGGCGCTCAGGGCCGCCGTCGAGGCCGGCGAGATCACCCCCGAGCAGGCTCAGGCTCTCCAGGACCCGCTCGCTGACCCCGCATCGGTCGCCCCTCGTTCCTCCTCCCCGTCGGGTGACGACACCGAGACCGGGCTGGAGGAGTCGGCCGCGTTCCCCTCTGCGAGCGGGTCCACCTCCCTCGAGCAGGGCGGGCAGAACCCGCCTCTCAACCTCTCCGCCACCGAGGGGTCGTCCTCCTCGGCACCCAGCTGGCGTTCACTGTCCGCGGCCGAGGCCGTGGCCATCTCCGAGATCGAGACAGGCCTCATGGAGGCCGTCGACCTGCCGGTAGCGGCCCTGGACTATGACGCTCACTGGGCTGCCGACGCCAGTTCCGAGTCGGCGCCGGTGCCCACCCGCTTCTCACTCAAGGAGCGCATGGAGGGTGGTCCTGTCTCCGAGGCCGATGAGGGGGCGTTCCCCGAGCCGCAGGCCCCCGCCGAGGAGAGCGCTGGGCCCCACGCCGAGGAACCCAGGACCAGCCCCTACGACTACCGGGAGGGCTTTGCGCCAGTGGCCCGGGAGGACGCGGCGTTCTCACCTCGGCCCTCCTCCCAGACGGCGGAAGCCGTCTCTGCTGTCTCCGCCTCGGCTTCCGGTGCCGCCGAGTTCGCCACCTACGGACAGTCCGGTACCCCGCAGACCACCGAGTCCGCCCGTAGCGGGCTGAGCGCCGGGTCCGCCTCCTCAACCGGCTCCGTACGCCGTCCCATCGTGCCTATCCCGGCGGCTGCGCAGGGGGTGCGTACCGTCAATATCTCCACGGGCGAGCTCAGCTCGGTCCAACCCGTGGACAGCTCCTCGTCCGCCCAGGACGCGGCTGAGGCCCAGGAGACCTACGGCATGGTCTCCATCGAGGAGCCGATGACGCAGGAGAGCGCCGCGGCCGACGTCGAGGTGCAGGCCATGATGCCGTCGGAGCAGTCGCAGCAGGAGGACGAGTTCGGCGCGGTCGGCGCTCCGCAGTGGAAGTCGCTGCACCAGCCCTCCCAGACGGACGGCTTCCAGGAGACGATCGTGATCGGAGCGAGCGGCATTGCGGAGACCGCAGACGCCACGTCCGCAGAGGCCGTCAGCCCCTACGCCTTCTACGCCGACGAGGCGGAGAACGGCAACGGCCCGGTCGGCGGTTCCGAGTGGGACTCCGTGGCGGTCCCCGCCGCCGAACCGTCCGAGGAACCGTACCTGGATCCTGTCAACGAGGTGACCGGTCAGGTACCCGCCCCCGACCACGTCCCGCCGACGGAGCGGTCCAGCTCCTCCTCGCGCACCGGTAAGGTGCTCCTGGCCGCGCTCATCATCGTCCTCGTGCTGCTCATCATTGCGGTGGTGCTCTGGTTCGTCGTCTTCGGTGGGGCCAGCTCCAAGGCCATGGGGGCCGCCGTTGGAGCGGGGGAGTGGGTCCGTCAGCTCGTATGACGGTGGCGCGCACGGTACAGTCGCGGCTGCCGCATGATGTCTGACTGACCTTCCCGAAGGAGATCCGTGCCCGCCACCGAATACGCCACCGGCCTCGCTGTCGCCGCCGCTCGTGCCGCGGCCGACAAGAAGGCTGATCGCCTCATCGCCATCGACGTCTCCGAGCGACTCGGCCTGACCGACGTCTTCCTGCTGGCCTCCGGCTCGAACGACCGCCACGTCCACGCCATTGTCGACGCCGTCGATGAGGCCATGCTCCAGGCCGGAGCCAGGCGCCGGACCCGAGAGGGCTTCGCCGACGCGCACTGGGTGCTCGTGGACTATGGCGACGTCGTCGTCCACATCCTGCAGAACGAGGACCGGGAGTTCTACTCGCTGGAGCGTCTGTGGAAGGACTGCCCCACCATCGAGCTGCCGGCCGACCTGACGCAGCCGGGTGACCCGGACAGCGACGAGGAAGATGGCCAGGAGGGGGCTGCGTCATGACCGACCTCATCCTGTGGCGCCACGGCCAGACCGACTACAACCTTCAGGGACGCATCCAGGGACAGGTCGACATCCCTCTCAACGACACCGGCCGCCAGCAGGCCCAGCGAGCAGCTGACGATATCGCGGCCCTAGGGCCCACACGCATCGTCTCCTCGCCGCTGGTGCGGGCACGGGACACCGCGGAGGTCCTGGCGTCTCTGACCGGGCTGAGCGTCGAGATCGACCCGGGGCTGGTGGAGAAGTCCTTCGGAACCTGGGAGGGCCTCAAGGCAGCCGATATCAAGAAGCAGTGGCCCGATCACTACGCCACGTGGCGCGCCGGCGGAGATCTTCCTCAGTTCCGGATCGAGGGGCGCCGCAAGACCGCTGAGAGGGTGGGGGAGACGCTCAAGGCCATTGCCGCCGACGCCGGGAAGGACGATGTCATCGTGGTCGTCTCCCACGGGGCTGCCACCAACCTGGGGGCCACCTACCTGCTGGGCATGGATACCCAGCAGTGGTTCGGTCTGCGAGGCATGAGCAACTGCTGCTACGCGCTCATGCGCACCAACAGGCGCCCCCCGAAGTGGTCCGTGGTGAAGTGGAACGCCGGGCCTCCGGTGGAGCCGAGTCCGCTCGGCAAAATCCTCGGCTGAACGGGTGAGGTAGTACACGCGCCGCGGATTTGCTCTGACGGGGCCGATCTCCATACAGTTATCCGCGTCGCCGCACGCGAGCGACGCCCGAACGGGGCTATGGCGCAGTTGGTAGCGCGCTTCCATGGCATGGAAGAGGTCGGGGGTTCGAATCCCCCTAGCTCCACAGAAAACTTCGACATCCGGTTTCGGGTGTCGATTTTTTGTTGCTTGAGCAGTGGTCGTGCTTGTGGTTGCAGCTTGGTCAGTTGTTTTATCCGAAATATAACGTTTCGGTATCGGCATGCGGGATGCTCACAATCTGTCAAACTGGGAAAGCGTTGAAAATAGGTGGATTCATCTGTAACGACTTACTGATAAAACCTTGAAAAGTACTGTACCGCGTGGAAAGATTGACCTGTTCTTGTTCCATTGTGTGAGGCCGGTAGTCAATGTCGTTCCAGCTCACTCGTACGCATACGTCCGTGGTCCTCGCTGCAGCCACGATCGCAGCTGCCCTCGTCGTCATCCCCACCCTCGCTGAGGGAAACGCGACGACCAGCGACGCGTTCTGCAACGCACTGTCGGGGGCGGAAGGTCGTATCGCCGCTGAATACAATCCGCTTCTGGCGAGCTACGCCGCCGCAGCCGCGGGTAACTCTGCGACTCCCGCCCTGGACCCCGCCCATGAGTCCGAGCTGCGAGCTGCCCTCTCCGATGCGCAGGCTGCACTCGAGGCTGCGCAGCAGAGTGCCCTTGAGCCCGCAACGTCCGCCGGTGAGGCTGCGTCTGCAGCGGATACTGCGAGCCGTGGCCTCGACTGGGTCGACTGGTCCCAGGTCGACGACGCCACCCAGGCGCGCATCATCGAGGCTCTCGTCATTCAGAAGATGAACGCCTACCGAGCCAACGCTGGCCTGCCCGAGCTGGTTGTCTCCGATACGGTGACCACCGACGCTCGCGCGTGGAGCAAGCACATGTCGGACAGTGATGACTTCAACCCCGACCCGGACTACAAGTACTTCGGCGCGGGCAAGCTCGACGGCGGTGACACGACCTACGCCGGTGAGAACATCGCCTACAACCATCGAGAGAACTTCGGCGACAAGTGGGGCGCCTATGGCACCTCCAAGAATCCGATGCAGGCGGCGGACGCACTCTTCGATCAGTGGAAGAACTCCTCTGTCCATGACAAGAACATGCTGGCCGTGATCAAGGTTGTTGTCGTCGGCGTGCATATCGCGATGCACGTTTACTTCACTCGTATCTACGG
>CAUVMS010000040.1:0-20619 GCA_963552815.1 uncultured Actinomyces sp.
ACGGGGCGCGCCCCGCAGTGGAGCGCGCCCCGTCGGCCGGGCCTGTTCTCAGGCGTCCAGGTCGGTCTCCAGGAGCACCTTGAGCTCCTCGAGGGCGGCGTCAGCACCGTCGGCGTCGGAGGCCAGGGTGACGACGTCACCGAAGCCGGCGCCCAGGGTCATCACACCGAGGATGGAGGAGGCGTCAACCGCAGCGCCGCCCTCCTTGGCAATGGTGACCGGGATGCCCTTCTCGGCGACGGCCTTGACGAAGGTGGCGGCGGGACGGGCGTGCAGACCGACCTTGGAAGCAATGGTGGCGGTGACCTGGGCCATGTGAAGCTCCTTGTGAGATGTGGGGGCTAACGGCGCGAGGACCGGACATGCCCCCGCACCGGTGTGAGCAGCGCGATGACTGCCGTCCCGGCCGAGACTACCCGAGATCACGGCTCAGTTGCACTGTTCCGGCCTCCAAAAAGGCTGTTGGGCGTGGCGGGGCTCACTCAGGAGCCTGCAGAGCCGGCGTAGGGGGACAGGACGACCTCGACCCGCTGGAGCTCCTTGACGTCGGAGTAGCCGGTCGTGGCCAGGGTTCTGCGCAGGGCGCCCATGATGTTGAGGGTGCCGTCGGCGCGGTCGGAGGGCCCGTTGAGGATCTCGGCCATGGTGCCGACCGTGCCCACGTAGCTGCGGAAACCCCGCGGCAGGCGCTCATGGCGGGCCTCGGCGCCCCAGTGGTAGCCGCCTCCGGGAGCCTCCTCGGCGCGGGCGAGAGCGGCACCGAGCATGACGGCGTCGGCGCCGCAGGCGATGGCCTTGACGACGTCGCCGGAGTTGCCCACCGAGCCGTCGGCGATGACGTGGACGTAGCGGCCGCCGGACTCGTCGAGGTAGTCGCGGCGGGCGCCGGCGACATCGGCCACGGCGGTGGCCATGGGCATGTGCAGGCCCAGGACCTGACGCACCGAGGATGAGGCACCGCCACCCTGTCCCACGAGGACCCCGGCAGCACCGGTGCGCATGAGATGGAGGGCGGCGGTATAGGTGGTCACCCCACCGACGACGACGGGCACGTCGAGCTCGTAGATGAACCGCTTGAGGTTGAGGGGCTCGACGGCTCCAGAGACGTGCTCGGCCGACACGACGGAGCCGCGGATGACCATGAGGTCCACGCCCGCCTCGACCACGGTGCGCCAGTGCCGCTGGGTCTGGGCAGGGCTGAGGCGCCCGGCGACGACGACGCCGGAGTCACGGATCTGGGTCAGCCGCTCGGTGATGAGCTCGGGCCTGACAGGGGCGCGGTAGATCTCCTGCAGGACGCTCGTGGCCTGGGACGGGGCGGCCCGACGAATGCGCTCAAGGGCATCGGTGGGATCCTCGTAGCGGGTCCACAGCCCCTCCAGGTCCAGCACACCGATCCCACCCAGGCGTCCCACCATGATGGCTGTCTCGGGGCTCATCACCGAGTCCATGGGTGAGGCCATGACCGGCAGGTCCACGTGGTAGGCGTCGATCTGCCAGCCCACGCGCACCTCGGAGGTATCACGAGTGCGGCGCGCCGGCACCAGGGCGATGTCGTCGAAGGAGTAGGCGCGCAGGGCGCGCTTGGAGCGTCCGATCTCGACCTCTGTGCTCATGGCCCGATCCTAGTGGGACCAGCCGATATCTACCGGAACGACCGGCGGAGCTGCCGGCGCGCACGACGGCGCAGCGACGCCGGAGGGGAACCCAGACAGCCGCCATTGATGTCATACCGCGGTGGCATGCTGAGCCCATGAGCACCCCGCACTCCTCCTCGTCCGACGCCGCCTCCACCACCGTATGCGCCTGGCCCTTCGGCCCACTGCTCGGCTTCGACACCGAGACCACCGGCGTGAATCCCTCTCAGGACCGTCTTGTCACCGCTGCACTGGTCCGGCGCGCCGCACGCCCGGTCGGGGGAGATAGCCAGCAGTCGGTGACCACCTGGCTGGCGGATCCTGGGGTGGAGATCCCCGAGGCGGCCTCGGCGGTCCACGGTGTGACCACCGAACGGGCCCGGGCCGAGGGCCGGCCGGTGGCCGAGGTGCTGGCGGAGGTGAGCGACCAGCTGGTGGCGGCGATGGCGGCCGGGACACCGGTCGTCGCCTTCAACGCCTCCTACGACCTGACCCTCATGGAGGCCGAGCTCACCCGTCACGGCCTGCCCACCATGCGCTCGCGCCTGGGACGCCAGCTGGGCCCCATCGCCGACCCCCTGGTCCTGGACCGAGCCGTGGATCGCTACCGCAAGGGCAAGCGCCGCCTGAGCGATCTCTGCGAGGTCTACGGTGTGCAGGTCGATGAGGCCCTGCACACCGCGGAGGTGGACGTGGCCGCCACGCTCGACGTGCTCGAGGCGCTGGCCACCGCCCACCCGCAGGTCTCGGAGCTCGACCTCGAGCAGCTCGTGGCCTTCCAGGCCCGGGCCCACCGCACCTGGGCGGAGTCCTTCAACGCGTGGCTGGCGCGCAAGAACCCCTCGCGCACGCCGGCCCAGACCGCCTGGCCCCTGCCGGACTCCCCCGCCTGCTGAGCTGCGGAGCTCGCGGAGGATCGACCCACACGGGATACCTCACCCGCGGCGGCGTGCCCCGCGGGCTCAGGCGCTGTCGCGCCCGGTGTAGTTGGGAGCCTCGACGGTCATCTTGACGTCGTGGGGGTGGGACTCCTTGAGGCCGGCGCTCGTGATGCGCACGAACTGCCCGCGCTCCTTGAGCTCGGGGATCGTGCGGGCACCCACGTAGAACATGGACTGGTGCAGTCCGCCCATGAGCTGATAGACGACGTCGCCCAGCGCCCCGGAGAAGGGGACCTGACCCTCAATGCCCTCGGGGACGATCTTGGAGTCGGAGGAGATATCGGCCTGGAAGTAGCGGTCCTTGGAGTAGGAGGTGCGTCCGCGCGAGCTCATGGCGCCCAGCGAACCCATGCCGCGGTAGCGCTTCCACTGCTTGCCGTTGACGAAGACGAGGTCGCCGGGAGACTCCGTGCAACCGGCCAGGAGGGAACCGAGCATGACCGTCTCCGCCCCGGCCACGAGCGCCTTGGCGATGTCGCCGGAGTACTGCAGGCCGCCGTCGGCGATGAGCGGGACCCCGGCGGGGCTGCATGCGCGCGCGGCCTCGTAGATGGCCGTCACCTGGGGAACACCTACGCCGGCCACAACGCGGGTGGTGCAGATGGAGCCGGGTCCCACTCCGACCTTGACGGCGTCAACCCCGGCGTCGATGAGCGCCTGAGCGCCCTCCCGGGTCGCGACGTTGCCGCCGATGACCTCGATACCGCTGAAGGCAGAGTCGGACTTCAGGCGGGAGATCATCTCCAGCGCCAGCTTGGCGCCACCGTTGGCAGTGTCAACGATGAGGACGTCCACACCGGCATCAGCCAGGGCCCCGGCTCTCTCCCAGGTGTCCCCCCAGTATCCAACGGCCGCGCCCACCACGAGACGCCCCTCGGAGTCCTTGGTGGCGTTGGGGTACTGCTCAGTCTTGACGAAGTCCTTGACGGTGATGAGGCCGGTGAGACGTCCCTCGGCGTCGATAAGGGGGAGCTTCTCGATGCGGTGCTCAGCCAGGAGCGCCTTGGCGTCCTCCCGAGAGATACCGGTGGAGCCGGTGATGAGGCGCTCGCGCGGCGTCATGCACTCGTACACGGTCAGGCTCGCCCAGCGCTCCGGCGGGACGAAGCGCAGGTCGCGGTTGGTGATGATCCCCTGGAGGTTGCCGGCCTCATCGACGACCGGCAGGCCGGAGACCTTGTAGTGGCCGCAGAGCTCGTCGAGCTGGGCGATGGTGGCGTCCGGTCCGACGGTCACCGGGTCACTGACCATGCCGGACTCCGAGCGCTTGACGCGCCGCACCTGCTGGGCCTGATCCTCGATGGACAGGTTGCGGTGGAGGATGCCGATCCCCCCTTGACGGGCCATGGCGATGGCCATCTCCGCCTCAGTGACGGTATCCATGGCGGCCGAGAGCAGCGGAGTGGCCAGACTGATCCTTGGAGTCAGCCTGGAGGTCGTATCGACCTCGGAGGGGATGACGTCGGTCAGCCTGGGTAGTAGGAGCACGTCGTCATAGGTGAGTCCGGTGGGGGCAAAGGCGTCAGGGCTGGTGATCGAGTCGCTCACGGAGACATCGTAGGACGACCCGACCATCCCGTGCATATCTGACGACGCCGACAGGCCCATCTCACTCGCCACTGAGAACCGCGCAGGCTCGCAGGTCGCAACGACCCCCGGGCCACTTCTGGGACCCCCACGACGACGTGAGTTGCACCCCAAAAATAAAGCAATGGTAAATGCAGAACGTTTCAGAAAAAGGATGTTACACATGCATACATCATTCACAAAACGTTTCTGCTATTCGAGCGCCATGATATGACGCACGTTTCCAGATAACTAGGACGCAGGCACTCAGGAAATCTGAAGATAATTTCGTTGTGAGATAGAATGATTCTTCTTGATTAACGCACCGGGCGATCTTATCGTTAGACACAGCGCACCACGTTCGGTGTGCCCGACCGCCGCATCCAAAGGAGGAGAGGGAGGCAATGCACGACTCGTCGCGTCTGCCCGGCCCGATCTCCACCCTCTGGGAGTGGCAGTACCGCGGAGCCTGCCTCGGCATGGACTCCTCGGTCTTCTTCCATCCTGAAGGAGAGAGAGGTGGTTCCCGTAGACGACGGGACGAACGGGCAAAGGCCATCTGTCAGGGCTGCCCCGTCCTGGAAGAGTGCCGAGAGCACGCCCTCAGCACCCGCGAGCCCTATGGCGTCTGGGGAGGCATGAGCGAGGAGGATCGGCGCGCTTACTACGAGCAGCCGGCACGCCGTTTCGCCCACGAACCGGCCTGACGCTCCGCCCTGCGTCGGAGAATCGACAGCACAGGCGCCCCAGCTCAGCGTCCGGACAATCATCCGGACACAGCACAACGACGCAGTCGACGTTTTGCTGCAGACGTGTTGAGGGGGAGGCACCACGCGGTGCCTCCCCCTCAACACGTCGTGGCGCCGAATGGCGCACACGGTCTCAACGGGTCACTTGGTGACGACCGCCAGGACGTCGCGGGCCGACAGAATGAGGTAGTCCTCACCGGCGTAGCTGACCTCGGTGCCCCCGTACTTGGAGTAGATGACGATGTCGCCCTCGGCGACATCAACCGGAACGCGATTGCCGGAGTCGTCGACGCGGCCCGGGCCCACGGCCACGACCTTGCCCTCCTGGGGCTTCTCCTTGGCGGTGTCGGGGATGACCAGGCCGGATGCGGTGGTCTGCTCGGCCTCGAGGGTCTGAACGACGACGCGGTCCTCGAGCGGCTTGATGGAGATCGACATTGGAGATCTCCTCCTTCTCTTCAACGTGCAGTAGAACGGCTTGATCGCCCTCCCGAGGCGCGCCCGACCGCCGTCGCGGGGGCCGGTCCGGCACGATGCAGGAGTGCGAGTCGCAGAAGGTGCCCGCCTGCGTCCCAGGACCGGGGCGAGCACTCCGCTGCGCCTGACGGAGAATCTACGACGGCGTTAGCACTCAGTCAATGCGAGTGCCAAAGCGTGGCGGTGGTTTCGCCGTGGGCGTCAGCCCTCGTCAGCG
Organism: uncultured Actinomyces sp.; assembly: GCA_963552815.1. Classification (GTDB taxonomy): domain Bacteria; phylum Actinomycetota; class Actinomycetes; order Actinomycetales; family Actinomycetaceae; genus Actinomyces. The sequence continues at coordinate 5,588 of CAUVMS010000040.1, forward strand.
CCGGTGCTCCTGGGTCCAGATGATGGCCTCAGCGACGCTCGCCTCACGGCGCCCCAGGGTCGGATCGCGCCGGGAGACGACGTCGGTGACGGCCTTGAGCGTGGCCAGGCGCTCGCGCGTCCAGCTGACGGCCCAGCTGATGCGGTCAACACGTGCCCGCGAGTCACCCACGCCGTTGACGCTGACACCGACCGAGCGGCAGATGGCGACTGCACGCGGCTCGTGGAAGTCCTGGGTCACGAGCAGGGCTCGTTCGATCCCGAAGATCCTGCGCGCCCGCACGCAGGTGTCATAGGTGTCGAAGCCCGCGTAGTCCAGGGCGATCGCCTGGATGGGGATCCCCTTGGAGGTGAGGTAGTCGCGCATGACGGTGGGCTCGTCGTAGCCGACGCGCCGGTTGTCACCGGAGACCAGGATCGCCTCGACGCGGCCGCTGGTGTAGAGGTCGGCGGCGACGTCGAGACGGTAGGCGAGCCAGGGCGAGGGCCGGCCATCGGCGTGCACGGCGGCCCCCAGCACGATCGCCACCGGGGCCCGCGCCGTATCGTCGTCACCGGCAGTCTCAATGTGCCCGGCGCTGACGGTCCAGGCCCAGATACTGGCCCCTGCCGTCATGACGGCCAGGACGCCCACGACGGCGAGTGAGGCCCTCACCAGACGACGCAGAAGAACCCTGCGACCGCCCGCAGCAGGAGATGCAGGCTCCGGATCGTTCTTGCCGTCATCCCTGCGGGATGCGACGACGTCGGGCGCACTGGCAGCGCTGTGCGTCGGATCCTCGTCAGTCATCGGGCCCCCACCCATCGCCGGCCTGCCCCAGCGGCATGCGGGGCGTCGACGCACAACACTACCCACCCGGATACCTGCCCGCTCGACAGAGTCCCACCAGAGTCCTCTTTCGCGCTCCACCCAGCGGACATCACACGCGTTGGCAGGTTCGCCATGGAATGATCTGTGCTGATGGCTGAGAACCACGTCGCGCTCCTTCTAACGCCCGAGGGCTGGGAGCTTCTGTCCTCCCTGCCTCCTTACGACCCGGCCGAGGCCCTGTCCCTGGGGCGCTCCCTGCGCGAGGAGGGGCACTCCCCCGCCCTGGTGGCGGCCGCCCTGACCCAGCAGCGTCTGCGCGCCCGGGCCACCGCCAAGTTCGGCCCCTTCGCCCAGCAGATGCTCTTTACCGCCGATGGCCTGGAGCAGGCGACCCGGCTAACGGTGTCAGCCCACCACGCCGCCCGCTACGCGGCCGCGGGCGTGGCGAAGGTCGCGGACCTGGGCTGTGGAATCGGTGGCGACGCCGTCGCCCTGGCCGGGCTCGACCTGCCGGTGCTCGCCGTCGACCGCGATGAGGCCGCAGCAGCCCTGGCCACCATCAACCTCATGCCCTTCCCCCACGCGAGCGTCGAGTGCGCCGACGCCCTGGGGATCGACCTGGTCGAGCGTGGGGTCGACGCCGTCTTCGCCGACCCCGCCCGCCGCGCCGGGGGACGGCGGATCGCCGATCCCGAACAGTGGTCGCCGGCCCTGTCACAGGTGCTCGCGCTGCGGGAGACCGTGCCCGCTCTCGGCGTCAAGGTCGCCCCCGGCATCGACCATGCCGCCCTGCCCGCCGACTCCCACACCCAGTGGGTGAGTGTGGACGGCGACGTCGTCGAGGCCGCCATCTGGTGCGGCCCGCTGGCGCCGGAGGGCCCCGGCCGCTCCGCGCTGGTCCTGCGCTCCGAAGCCGGCGGCGCGAGCGCCCACACGCTGGTCGACACCGGCGCCGCCGACCCCTCTCAGCCGCCGGTGCAGGTCGACCCGGTCCCATCACCCGACGATCTGGGCAGCATCATTCACGTGCCCGACGGTGCCGCCGTCCGCGCGGGGCTCGTCTCCCACCTCTGCCAGGCGCTGTCCGCCCGACCGGTGGGGCCGCGGATCGGTTACCTCACCGGCGAGGAGCTCGCCAACAAGGCGACCGCCCCCTTTGTGCGCTCCTTCCGCCTCACCGAGGTCCTGCCGATGCGGCTCAAGACCCTGCGGGCCCGGGCTCGTGAGCTGGGGGTCGGAAGCCTGGAGATCCTCAAGCGAGGAGTCGACGTCTCCCCCGACGCGCTGCGCTCCTCACTGAGGCTCAGCGGCCAGGAGTCGGAGACCTGGATCGTGACCCGCGTGGGAGAGAAGGCCAAGGGCGTTGTCCTTGTCGTCGAGCCCGTCGACAGCGGCTCACCGACACGCCCGGACGACGGCGCCTCTTCCGGCGACTAGCACCAACACCACCTGCCAGCACCCGTCAGGGACCTGAGGAACCCGAGGAGACGACCAGGACATGCAGGACACGACCCCGAATCCGAGCGCCGCCCCCGCGGGCACACAGCTGCCGCCGGCCCACCGGCCCCAGTCATTGCCCTTCGCCAGCTCGGCCCGCTCCACGCTGGGGGTGGAGTGGGAACTGGCGCTCATCGACCGCGACAGCCTCGACCTGCGCCAGTGCGCCGAGGAGATCCTTCAGAAGGTGGGCCCGGACCCGCACGTGCACGGTGAGATGATGCTCAACACCATCGAGCTGGTCTCCGGGGCGCGTCGCACGGTGGCCCAGTGCATGGAGGACATCGCGCTCGCCTTCGACCGCGTCCTTCCGGTCACCGACCCGCTGCGCGTGGACCTGGCCTCGGCCGGGACCCATCCCTTCGCCGACCCGCTGGTGCAGAAGGTGACCAACGCCGAGCGCTACGCCCGCCTGGTGGATCGCACCCGCCTGTGGGGTCACCAGATGCTCATCTTCGGCACCCACGTGCATGTCGGGGTCGAGGACCGCGCCAAGGTCCTGCCGATCCTCAAGGCCCTGCTCACCCGTACCGCCCACCTGCAGTGCCTAAGCGCCTCCTCGCCGTTCTGGGCGGGTGCGGACACCGGTTACGCGGACAACCGGGCCATGATGTTCCAGCAGCTGCCCACCGCTGGCGCTCCGGAGCAGTTCAGTACCTGGGAGCAGCTGGAGAGCTACACCGGGGACCTGGTCCACACCGGCGTCATCGAGGACTTCACCGAGATCCGTTGGGACGTGCGCCCCTCGCCGCGCCTGGGGACCATCGAGGTGCGGGCCTGCGACGCCGCCACGAACCTGACCGAGCTGGCCGGGATCGCGGCACTGACCCAGTGCCTCGTGGAGTCCTTCTCCCGCACCCTGGACCGGGGCGAGGATCTCGATACGATGCCGGACTGGTACGTCGCCGAGAACAAGTGGCGCTCGGCGCGCTACGGCATGGACGCCATCCTCATCGTCAACTCCGCCGGCGAGGAGGAGCTGGTGGGGAACACGGTCGAGCGGATGCTCACCGAGCTGGCACCCATCGCCGAGGACCTCGGCTGCGCCGCCGAGCTGGACTCCGTACGCGCCACCCTGGAGGCGGGGGCCTCCTACCAGCGCCAGATCGCCGCCGTCGGGGCCTACGGGGGACAGCGGGAGGCGGCCGTCAGGCTGCTGCTGGCCGAGACTCGCGCCGGCAGGCCCCTGCGCCCCACCGAGGTGCTCTCGCTGGCGGCCAGGTCCTGACGGCTGCCCGACGGCAGCCTGCCGGTGACCACCAGCGTCGGGTGCACCGGTTCCGGCTCAGGAACGCCCTGTCCGCCTCCCCATCTCGTCACGCAGGAGGCTGGTCATGCTGGTGACGGGGATCCCCAGCAGAGCGGGAAGCGGGATCGTCGTGTGACCGTGGGAGAAGCTCCTCTCCAACCTGCGCGCCACCCGCGGCGGCAGCGTAGGGCGCAGACGCACCAGAGTCGCCTCCGGCGCGCGCAGGTAGACCAGGACACAGTCGTTGTTCCCAATCTTGAACCCGCCGTTGAGGGTGCGCACATTGAAGCCCTCGATCTCCTCCCACCGGATGAGACCCACCGAGTCGCGGCCCATGTGGTCGTGCACGCCGACGGAGTCGATGACCAGCGTCGGTTTGGGGCCGGAGAGGTAGCGCCACAGGTCCACCAGGCTCAGCGGCAGTCCGATCGCGCCCGCGACCATACCCATGATCGCGATCACGGGCAGCTTGCGGGACTGTGACATCAGGTCCACGGGATATCCCGTCCATAGACACACGCTCACCATCCCGACGACCACGAGCAGGATCAGCGCTCCGAGCTTCCCTCGAAGCACTGCTGAGGTGGCGGTGAGAACGCGGGCGGAGGGGTCGGCATGCACTGCAACAGAAGGGGCGGACACCAATTCTCCTTTTCTTTCTGTGGAACGAATGATGGAAAATGCAGGAAAGAATAACATGCACTGACACCGCCGCAAAACACGACACTAAATACTAGGAACGAGTCGAGCCATTTCCCGATCCACCTTGAGACCCAGTCACCCACGCATCAGATCTCACGGCCACGCGAGAACAAACCACCATTAAACGCAGGTCACTCAGAAAGAATCTCCCGCCCTGCCATACTCACCCAAAGCAGATACTTTCCGCACCATCAAATTATTGCCACCATAATATTCTGAAAGATTGCGTTTCAACAATGCGCAGCCTACATTCACGCCCATGACCTCACTTCCCTCTCACTCCTCCCTTGACACTCTCCACACCAGCGGCACGAGCTCGCCATCACAGCCACTCGCAGGAGACAACGAGCCCCTGACCGTGCGCCCAGGGTGGTTCATGATGACGTGCAGCGTCCTCGTAGGCCTGATCGGCACCGCCCTGATCGGCTTCGCCGCCTTCGCGGTGACAGTGGCGATTCAGCGAGGAGCCCTCAGAGAGCTTGGTGCGGTCAGCGCCGCCATCGCCGTCATCGGACTGATTCTTCTTGGAATAGCAGCCGGCAACGCGCGCACCCGCACCATCGTCACCTCTAAGGGACTCGAGCTTCACCCATTCATTGGACGGATCAAGACGCTGAGCTGGCAGCAGGCCCATGACCGCATCTGGATCAACACCATGCACATCTACGGCAACGCAATGACCGTGTGCAAGATCAGCGTCGCCCTGGACAAGAAGCAGGTCGTCCTCCCAGGCGCCGTCACCCAAGGGCTCTTCCGTAAGCGGACTGAGGCCCGCGCAGAGCGAATCTGCGCACGAATCAACGCCAGGGATCCTCTGAGCCGCTAGCCTCATTCCATTGCCGAGAAGTCAAAACGACATCCGGGCCCGTGCCTCGCTCCGATTCTGAGCAGGCACGGGCTCAGAGTCTCCCCTGCTCACGATCGACAGTCTCCGGGGTGGTCACCCCTGCCTTGATACGAGCGCCCAGCCGCGCGCCCGGGTGCGCTGCTCCCAGAAACTCCGGTAGGAGCCTTCCACCTCCACAAGATTCTCGTGGTTTCCGCGCTGGGCGACGTGCCCGGCATCGTCGAGGACGATGACCTGGTCGGCGGCGGCTATCGTCTCGAGCTTGTGGGCGATGACGATGAGTGTCGAGGTGCGCCGCAGCTCCTGCATCGCAGCGATGATATTGGCCTCATTCTCCGCGTCCAGGGCGCTGGTGGCCTCGTCGAGCAGAACGACCGGTGCGCGCTTGAGCAGGGCCCGGGCGATGGAGACGCGTTGGCGCTCGCCGCCGGACAAGGCCCGGCCACCCTCTCCCACGCGAGTGTCCCACCCGTGGGGCATGCGGTCGACGATCTCGGTGACGCCGGCGAGGTCGGCGGCCCAACGCACCTGGTCGTCGTCGGCGGAAGGGTTGCCGATGCGAATGTTGGCGTCCAGGGTGTCATCGAAGAGGTAGACGTCCTGGAAGACCATGGAGAGCTGTTCCATGAGCTGGGAGGTCGGCATGTCACGCACATCGGTGCCGCTCACGCGCACGGAGCCGGAGCCGGTGTCCCAGAAGCGGGCGACGAGGCGGGCGATGGTTGTCTTGCCGCTGCCGGAGGGGCCCACGATCGCGCACATGCTGCGCGCGGGCACGCTCATCGACACCCCAGCCAGGACGGGTTCATCGGCGCGGTAGCCGAAGACGACGTCGTCGAGCTCGACGGCGCCTGGGTCGAGTAGTGTGGCACGAGCCTCAGGCTCGGCCATGAGCTCGGCGTCCATGACGGCGTCGAGGTGGTCCATCATCTGGCGACGCTCCTCCATGCCCATGACTGCGGCGCCGATGTCATCGAGCATCGTGGTGAATCGCAGGCACATACCGATGACGGCGACCGCCACGAGCGGCTCCATGCTGCCGGAGACGGCGAGCGAGGACGTCAGGACGATCATGGCGACGACGATCACCTGACTCAGCGCACCATTGATGAGGTTGCCGGCGGACTCCCACCACAGGGAGCGTCTTGAGGCGCGGGCTCCGTCGTCGAAGGCGGCGGTCAGGCGGCTGTAGCCGGTGGCGGCCCGGCACGAGCGCAGGGCGCCCTGGCAACGGGCGATCTCGACGACGCGGGTGGCGAGCTCGCGCTCGGCGGGCTCGGAGATGGACTTGCCATGATCCAGCAGACGGCGCGCAACGCGCACCATTCCGGCGAACAGGGGCGCGGCCACCGTGAGCAGAAGGCCCAGGCGCCAGTCCCAGGCCCACGATCCGGCCCAGACGACCACGCAGGCAGCGGTCGTGGAGGTGAGCTTGTACATGAAGTGGGCGGCGGACTCCCCCAGGGACACCATCTCCTGGCTGACGGCCCGCGACAGCGTGCCGGCGGAGTCGGAGGTGAACCAGCGCAGGGGCAGGCGCGCGATCTGGTCGCCGACCGCGTGGTGGACGTCGTGCATGAAGCCCAGGGCTCCCGACATGCCCCTGCGCTGCCCCTGGAACTCGGTGATGGCCGCAGCGACGCCGAGAACGACCAGTACGATGAGCCAGCCGCCGAAGGACAGTCCCCATCGGGGCGCTCCAGTCCCCAGCGCGACCGAGGCGGGCAGAAGCACCAGAAGCGCCAGTCCCACCAGGACGCCGTTGGCTCCTGCCAGGATGAGGCAGTCTCGGGTCTGCCGCCAGGAGGACTCGGCCATGAGCCTGTGAAAGCGGGCCAGCAGGGAACGCGCCACCGCCGGATGGCCGACTGGTGACGGCGCAGCCGGGGGCGCGGGCCGGGGGCGGTCGATCTCCTCGACGGCGTCGGGAGACGGAACCGTGAAGACCTCCTCGCCCGGCCTGCTTCCTGCCCGGGCGGGTTCGTCCGGACCGTTCACGGTTGCGTGGCTCGCCGGCACGGGGGCGTCGTCGAGCTCACCCGTCTGGCGCAGAAGCGCCCGGTAGTGGGGTTCGTCCACCAGGTCGTCGTGGGTGCCACTGGCGACAATGCGTCCGCGTTCCATGACGGCGATGCGGTCGGCGCCGCGCACGGCCGCCGGGCGGTGGGCGATGACCAGGACGGTTCGATCCTTGGCCAGGGCGCTCAGCGCCTGCTGGATCTCGGCCTCGGACTCGGGATCGGCCATGGCAGTGGCCTCGTCGAGCAGGATGACGGGGGTGTCCAGCAGGATGGCGCGGGCGATGGCGATGCGCTGCTCCTGTCCGCCGGACAGGGCCGTGTCCTGTCCCAGGACGGTGTCGTAGCCCTCCGGCAGGTCCATGATGTCCTCATCAATCCGGGCGACGCGGGCAGCGGCACGTACCTGGTCCAGGTCGGCGTCGGGGCGTCCGAGCGCAATGTTCTCCCGCACAGTGGTGCCGAGCAGCTGGGCGTCCTGGAGGACGAAGGAGACCGTGGAGTACAGGGTGGACTCGTCCATGTCGCGCAGGTCCACGCCTCCGATACGCACGGCCCCGGTGTCGGGGTCGGCGAAGCGGGCGATGAGGGTGGCCAGTGTCGACTTGCCCGAGCCGGAGGGCCCCAGCAGAGCGGTGACGGTGCCGGGCTCCAGAGTGAGGCAGGCGCCGTCGACGGCGAGGGTGTCCCCGTAGGAGAAGGAGACACGATCGATCTCAACTCGCGCCGTGCGGGGCCGCGCGGACCGGCTGGCGGCGGGCAGGACGGGGGTGTCCAGGACCTCGCACAGGCGCAGGGCCGCCGCGCCGGCCAGCTGGTAGGACCAGGAGATCGAGGCGATGGTGATCAGTGCGGCGGGCAGGACCAGGGCGACGAGGGTCGTGGCCAGGACCTGGGGCAGGGTGACGGTGCCGGCATGGATGAGCAGCGCCCCTCCCCCGAGGTTGACCAGGAGCAGCACGGGGATCGAGACCCAGGTAAAGGACAGGCAGGTGACGGTCACCAGGGGCATCGCCCAGGCGCGATAGAAGGCGGAGAACTCGTCGGAGGCGGTGAGGTAGGCCGAGTGGGCGCGCCCGACGCGGCCGAAGGCCTTGACCACGCCGATGCCGGAGACGAACTCGACCATGGTCGAGGAGACGGCTGCCAGCTTGCGATCCATCTCGACGGTCTTCTCCTTCATACCGCGCATGGATACCGAGTAGGTGAGTATGTAGAGGACGAGGGTGGAGACCGCCAGGAGGGCCAGGCGCCAGTCGATCCAGAAGGCGCAGACCAGCAGCGCCAGTGGGGTGACAACCGCGTTGAGTCGCTCGACAGGACCGTGGGCGATGACGGTGTGGACCAGGGTCGTGTCGTCCTGGACGGCTTTGCGGATGCGTCCGGAGGTGGAGGCTGTGAACCACGCCAGAGGGGCGTGGGAGATGCGATCGACGATGTCGCGGCGCAGTCGGTCCCGCAGGGAGAGATCGGCCAGGTGGGTGATGAGCAGCGCCAGGAAGTACAGGAACAGGCGGGTGGAGTAGGCGCCCACGAGCATCATGACGGCCGAGCGCACCTGCTGCGGATCGGGGCTCACCCCTACTCGGTAGGAGCGCAGGAGGATGTCGCCGAGCTGGACCAGGGCGATGTAGGGCGCCACCGCCAGGACCGCGGAGATCAGGACGAGGGCCTGACCGATCCGCAGACGTGTGCGCACGGGGGCGCCGAGGCGGGTGATGGCGGCCTGCCCCGCTCGAGAGCGCTGAGTGTTGCTCTGCTGCGCCTGCTCATCTGATTCCCCGGACCCTCTGGGCCCCGTTGAAGGCTGCGACGGCTGCGGCGACGCCCCTGGCGCCGACTGCTGTGTCTGCGTTTTCATCAGGTGCCTCATCCTTCCGTCGACGCTAATTCTGAATAGCTTTCAGAACTTAATAAGGCATACCTTACTCTTGCCGCTGAACCGAGAGCAACCGTCGTCGAGGGGCATTACGGTTCTGCCATGGCACCACCGGCACGACTGGGCAGACCGACCGGACCGAAACCCGGTTTCTCGCGCGACGACGTCGTCGACGCCGCTCTCGAGCTCGGCATCGCGAACTTCACGCTCACCGCAGTGGCCAAGCGGATGGGAGTGGCCGTCTCCGGGCTGTACCGCACGATCTCCTCGCGCGAGGACCTGCTGGCCGCCTGCCTGGAGAGGATCGCCGCCGAGGCCGACATCCCACCCGCAGGGGAGAGCTGGCCCGATGCGGTCAGGGCGCACGTCGAGGCCATCTGGGGGATGCTGGAGCGCCACCCGGGCCTGGCCGGAGTCATCATGGGCGTGCCGTGGGCGCACCAGCTCTTCGCCGCCCCTGTGGCCAGGGCCTGTCAGATCCTGGTCGACGGCGGGCTGAGAACCGAGGAGGCCGGCGTGGTCCTGGACTTCGTGGGCGACACCGTCATCTCCACGCACTCGCAGATCGAGGTCATGCGCTCCCCCGTCGCCCACGCCGGGCGGGGCGACTCCACGGGTCTGGAGGAGGCGAGCCGGTTCGCGGCGACCAGTAGGACACCGGTCCTGCCCGAGGCACTGACCCCGAACGAGAGCTGGTTGGACCGGGGCGGGCTGGACCGCAAGATCGAGATCATCATCCGGGGCGTTGCCGCCGGCCTGCCTGCGGGCGGTGACGGGACGGTGGACGGGCTGCCGAGCGGGACGTCTAGGACGTCAGTGGGCGACGCTGACGCCCAGAGGCATCCCTGAGTCCGGGGCGAAGTCCATGGGGCTGGGGGCCACACCGGCGCGCACGGCCGCCGACCCCAGGGCCGCGATCTGGGCACCGTTGTCGGTGCAGAAGCGCAGCGGCGGCAGGCGCAGGGTGATGCCAACGGCTTCGCAGCGCTCGGCCGCCAGGGAACGCAGGCGGGAATTGGCCGAGTAGCCGCCTCCGACGACGAGCGTGTCGCATCCGGTATCCAGGCAGGCCTGGACCGCCTTGGCCGTCAGGGAGTCGTTGACGGCCTCGGAGAAGGCGGCGCAGACGTCGGCGCTGGGCACCTCCTGACCGGAGTCCTCCAGGGACTCGACGTAGCGGGCCACCGCGGTCTTGAGCCCGGAGAAGGAGAAGTCGTAGCGGTGGCGCTCCTTGTCCTTGCCTGCGGCCAGCCCCCGGGGGAAGCGGATGGCGGCGCGGTCGCCCTCCTGGGAGAGGCGGTCCACGTGCGGGCCGCCGGGGTAGGGAAGCCCCAGGAGCCGGCCGACCTTGTCGAAGGCCTCTCCCGCGGCGTCATCGAGGGTACCCCCGAGCTCGACGACGTCGGTGGCGATGTCGCGGATGCTCAGGAGGTTGGAGTGCCCGCCGGAGACGATGAGGCCGATGAACTGCTCGGGCAGGGGGCCGTCGACCAGCTCATCGACCGCCAGGTGCCCGATGACGTGGTTGACGCCGTAGATCGGTGCGCCCAGGCTCGCGGCCAGGGCCTTGGCGGCGGAGATACCGACGGTCAGGGAGCCGATGAGTCCGGGGCCGGCGCACACGGCGACGGCGTCGATCTCGCTCAGGTCGACGTCGGCCTTCTCCAGCGCGGCATCGAGGGTGGGCAGGAAGGACTCCAGGTGGGCTCGCGAGGCGATCTCGGGGATGATCCCGCCGAAGCGCGCGTACTGGTCCATGGAGGTGGCGGTGACATCGGCGAGGAGCTCACGGCCGCGCACAAGGGCCACGCCGGTCTCGTCGCAGGTGGACTCGATGCCGAGGATGAGGGGATCACTCACAAGCCCACAGCCTATCGCCTGACGACGCAGGCGACGCACAGGGCCTGGGTGAGGCCGGCACGGGCCACGAGGCCGCCGTCACCGCTACCGTTGGGATGAGTCGACCGGGACGCGATGCTGAGCAGACGACTCTGAGGCATCACCGATGAGGAGGCACTCGTGACGGAGCCCGACAACCCGGACCTGGTGGTGGGCGACGACGGCCTGGCCAGGCCGGTCTGGGCCGCCGCCGACCCGTTGCTGCGCGAGTACTACGACACCGAGTGGGGCATGCCGGTGCGCGACGAGCGGGGCGTCTTCGAGCGCCTGAGCCTGGAGGCCTTCCAGTCGGGCCTGTCCTGGGCGACGATCCTGCGCAAGCGGCCGGCCTTCCGTGAGGCCTTCGCGGGATTCGGCCCGGAGGCGGTGGCCGGCTTCGGGGAGGAGGACGTGGACCGGCTGCTGGGGGACGCGCGGATCGTGCGCAACCGGGCCAAGATCCTGGCCACCATCGGCAATGCCCGCGCGACGCTGCGCCTCAGGGAGGCGGGTGACGTCGACGGCGGTCTGGCGGGCCTCGTGTGGTCCTACCAGCCGGAGACGACCCCACGACCGCACCGACTCGCGGACATCCCCACACGGTCACCGCAATCGGCGGCCCTGTCCCGCGAGCTCAAGCGCCGTGGTTTCCGCTTCGTCGGCCCGACGACGATGCACGCCCTCATGGAGGCGATCGGGATCATCGATACCCACCTGGTCGGCTCCCACCGTCGCGGCGCCTCCGGGGTGTGGGTATAGCCCTGCCTGGCTGCCTCCTTCGTTGATACCCTGAACCACACTCGTGTCCGCGTTTCCGCACCCTTCCGTCGGCTTCGTCTCAGGAGGCACCGTGTCCGTTCAACTGTTGTCGTCATCGGGCAGCTCCACTGAGGAGCCGGTGCCTCTGGCCCGGGCCGAGGCGGTCCTGTGCGACATGGACGGCACGCTCGTGGACTCCTCGGCGGTCGTGGAGTCGATATGGAGCTCCTTCGCCCGCGATTACGGCATGAGTGAGCGCTTCGACGAGATCATGGCCTACTCCCCCGGCCGTACCGGCCTCGACACGATCCGCCGGTTCCTGCCGACCCTGGCGGCGCAGGAGCACGACGCCATCTACGAGCGCTTCGCCCGCGAGGAGATCGTGCGCACGGCGGGGAGGATGGCGGAGATCCCCGGCGCTGCGGCTCTGGTGACCGCACTTATCGAGGTCGGTGTTCCTCTGGCCCTGGTGACCTCTGCTCCGATTGAGCTCATGCGGGTGCGCATGGAGGAGGCCGGGGTCCCCATTCCCTCCGTCGTCGTCTCCGCCGACGACGTCGAGCACGGTAAGCCCGACCCCGACGCCTACCTCTTGGCCGCCGAGCTCCTGGGGATACCGATCGCCTCCTGCCTGGTGCTGGAGGATGCCGCCTCCGGTTACATCGCCGCCCAGCGTGCCGGCGCCCAGATCCTCCTCGTGGGCGACGGCGTCCCCGAGGCTGATCCGAGTACTCCCCGGATCCCCGACTTCACCGGGGTAACCTTCACCACTCACTAGCGTCGAGCCGGGCATTCTTCGCGTCGCCCTACAGAAATTCTGTCGGGGTACGCGAAGAATGCCCTCTTCGCGGTTGGGCACCGGGCGGCGTGATTCTGGTGCGCGCCGGTTTCCACAGACGGGCATCGACACCGCCAGTCCACAGAGCATCTGATGCCAGTTCTCACGTCTTGAGCTCAACCCTCACGCTGGTAGGCATGACCACCGGCATTGCCCCCAGAAGTCCATCTCACAGCGCCCCGTCATTCCTTCTGTCCTCCGATGCCGTTGCAGCGGGGGCTTCCCACTTGTGCACCGCGCCGGGTCTGTTCCGGATCGGTCCTGGTGTCTATACCCCGCAGCGGGAGTGGAAGGAGGCCAGGCCGGACCTGCGGCATCTGACTCTCATCCGGGCCGCACTGGCCAAGACCCGCGGGGACCTGGTCCTGCTCGGCGCGTCGGCGGCCGTGTGGCTCGGGCTCCCACTGGTGGGCCGCATCCCGAGGCGGGTCCAGTGCCTCGGGCGTCGCACGGATCGATCGAGCACCGCTCTTCTGCAACGTCGGGAGAGATCCGGGCTCGGCGCACTGGAAACGGTCAGAGGAGTCTTGGCGTCCAACGTCTCTGACACGGTCGTTGATCTGGCCCGGTGGGGTGGGCTCACCCAGGGCGTGTGCGCCATGGACGCCGCCCTGGCCGGCCGCCGGTGCACCCACGCCGAGCTGACCGACACCGTCGACCGCCTTCCCACCGGCGCCCGCGGCATCCGCAGCGCCCGCACCGCCGTCCACCTCGCCGACACCCGCGCCGAGTCCCCCGGCGAGTCCGTCTCGCGCATCCGCATGTGGCAGGCCACCCTGCCCCGCCCCGACCTCCAGCACGAGGTCCACATCGACGGCGAGCTCTACCGCCTCGACTTCCTCTGGCCCCACACCAAGGTGGGCGGCGAGTTCGACGGCCACGTCAAGTACACCAGGAACAGCTTCGGCAAGGACGCCGAAGACACCGTCTGGGACGAGCGCCAGCGCGAGCTCGCCCTCATCCGCGCCGGCTACGACCTCGCCCGCTGGACCTGGAAGGACGCCTGGCCCAACGACGCCCCCACCATGTGCCGCGAGCTCGCCCGCCACGGCATCCACCCCACCGGAGTGCGCTGGTGAAGACCCACCGAGCCGGGCATTGTTCGCGTAGCCCGACGGAATTTCTGTTGGGGTACGCGAAGAATGCCCGGCTCGGCGTATGGGGCAGGTCAGAGGTCAGTGGGCGTGCTGGCCCTTCCACAGGGCGTGGCCCAGGTCGCGGTTGAGACGCGAGATGACCTCGAGCGGCACCGACTTGGGACACACGGCCGCGCACTCACCGATGTTCGTGCAGCCACCGAAGCCCTCGGCGTCGTGCTGGTTGAGCATGCTCACCACGCGGGCGAGGCGCTCGGGCTGGCCCTGCGGCAGCAGGCCCAGGTGCGAGATCTTCGCACCCGTGAACAGCATGGCCGAGGCGTTGGGGCAGGCGGCTACGCAGGCACCGCAGCCGATGCAGGCGGCGGCCTCGAAGGCGGCGTCGGCCTTCTCCTTCTGCACGGGCACCGAGTGGGCCTCAGGGGCACCACCGGTGTTGACCGAGATGTAGCCGCCGGCCTGGACGATGCGGTCCAGGGCGGAGCGGTCCACGATGAGGTCGCGCAGCACCGGGAAACCGGTGGAGCGCCAGGGCTCGATCGTGATGGTGGAGCCGTCCTTGAAGGAGGGGTCCTCCGCCAGGTGGCGCATGTGCAGCTGGCAGGTGGTCGAGCGGATCGGGCCATGGGCCTGCCCGTTGATGACCACACCGCACTGACCGCAGATGCCCTCGCGGCAGTCGGAGTCGAAGGCCACCGGCTCCTTGCCCTCGGCGAAGAGCTGCTCGTTGAGCAGGTCGAGGACCTCGAGGAAGCTCATGTGCTCCTCGATCCCGCTCATGGCGTACTCCTCGAAGTGTCCCTTCGAGTCCTTGTTCTTCTGGCGCCAGATCTTGAGCTTGATGTTCACTTGTAACTCCGCTGCTTGAGCTCGATGTCCTTGTAGACGAGGTCCTCCTTGTGGAGGATCGGCGGGCGGTTCTCCCCGCCCCACTCCCAGGCGGCGACGTAGAGGAACTCGTCGTCGTGCCGCATGGCCTCACCCTCGGGCGTCTGGGATTCCGCCCGGAAGTGGCCGCCGCAGGACTCACGCCGATGCAGGGCGTCGATGCACATGAGCTCGGCCAGCTCGAAGAAGTCCAGCAGCCGGCCGGCCTTCTCCAGGGCCTGGTTGAGCTCGTCGGCCTGGCCCGTGATACGGGCGTCGCGCCAGAACTCCTCCTTGAGGGCACGGATCTGTTCGATGGCGTCACGCAGACCGGCATCACGCCGCTCCATGCCGCAGTACTCCCACATGATGCGGCCCAGGGCCATGTGGAAGTCGTCCACGCTGCGGGTGCCGCGCAGCGCCATGAGGCGGGCGACGCGTTCCTCGACGGAGCGCTTGGCCTCGGCGATCTCCGGGGCTTTCGGGTCGACCTTGCCCAGGCGCAGCATGTCCGCCAGGTAGTCGTTCATGGTGTCGGGCAGGACGAAGTAGCCGTCGGCCAGGCCCTGCATGAGGGCGGAGGCGCCCAGG
>CAUVMS010000041.1:0-20545 GCA_963552815.1 uncultured Actinomyces sp.
CAGAGCGATTCACTCGTAATGAATAGGTCGTGGGTTCGATTCCCACAGGCGGCTCGATCGGCTCCGGGGGAGGGTAAGTCCCCCGGAGCTTTTGCGTCGACCGGGTTCGGTCTTCCGTGTGCATTATGACACACGCTCCTCCTTCTGCGGCGGAGCTGCCAGCGGGTACCGCGTTCTGAAACGACCGTATCGTCGAAATGCCGTCATTGGCGATCGTGAGCGGAAGGTGGGCGTCTCAAGGATTCTACTGGTTTAGTGGGATGTCTCTTGCGGTGTGACGGTAACTCTCTGACGGTAGCAGGCAATCGCTTCTGGCTGGGAGAGTCCTGTCCGGTTATCTGGGAACCCTCTGGGAGTGGCGGGTTCGCGGCTCGGATGGCCTTCGGAGACCTTCGGCTCTCAAGGGTGTTGGACCAGTTGGTTGAGCATTGGGTGACCGCGCCTTGTGGGGATCTCCAAAGGGGGACATCAGCGCTTTCGCAGTTTTCAGTCTTGTGCGGGGAGGCGAGGAGGCGGGGCTGCAGGTGGGGCGGGTGCTGGATTAGGTTGCCCGGTCGTGGCGGGTAATGCAGGTAGCGAAAATGCCGTGTTGCATTGAAGGCAACTATTGCATAATCTAACGGTGTCCGCAGCGGGATACATGCTTAGGCCCGCTCCCCCAATCAGAATGAGGAATCATGGCACAGAAGACTCAGGTCATCCTCGTCGACGATGTCGACGGGTCCGAGGCCAACCAGACCGTCACCTTCGCGCTCGATGGCGTCACCTACGAGATCGACCTGAACGACGAGCACGCTGCTGCTCTTCGTGAGTCCCTGGAGGAATGGGTCGGAAAGGCCCGTCGTACCGGCGGTCGTCGCAGTTCTGGTCGTCGTCGTTCCAGCGGTCCTTCCGATACTCAGAAGATTCGTGAGTGGGCCCGTGAGCAGGGTCTGGAGGTATCTGACCGCGGTCGCGTCTCCGCTGAGGTGCGCAAGGCCTACTACGAGGTCAACCCCAACAACTGAGGATGGTTGGGTGCGGCGAGCTCCTGCGAGCCGGCGCCCAGTATCGAGTCAACCTCGAGCTTATTGCCACCTCACACATTGGTCCTGGTTATGCGCTTCAGCGCACAACCAGGACCAATGTGTTTTCAATGGGTGAATATCTGTGCCATCCATGGGGGCAGGTACGAGCGTGGCGCGCGAGGCCTCATACCGCATAACGGATGGGTTTGTCCGTCCTCATTTGCCGACGGCGCGCGTTCATCGGCCTACTGGGGGACAGGTAGCCGCGCCGTACAGGAACCCGCCCGGCGTGGAGCACTCCGAACACGTCCTGCGGCACTGGCCGCAGAGATCGGGCCGAAGGGATTCTTGGGACCTCCAGGTCCTCGCGCCGCGCCTGGGATCCTGGCAGGATAGTGCCATGGCTTACACCCTCGTACTGCTCCGCCACGGCGAGAGCGAATGGAACGCGAAGAACCTCTTCACCGGCTGGGTCGACGTCCCGCTGTCAGACAAGGGCCGCGCCGAGGCCATCCACGGCGGCGAGCTTCTCAAGGAGGCCGGTGTCCTCCCCGAGAAGCTCTTCACCTCGATGCTTCGCCGCGCCATCATGACCGCCAACCTGTCCCTGGACGCCGCCGACCGCCACTGGATCCCGGTGGAGCGCGACTGGCGCCTCAACGAGCGTCACTACGGCGCCCTGCAGGGCAAGAACAAGAAGGAGATCCGTGACGAGTACGGGGAGGAGCAGTTCATGCAGTGGCGCCGCTCCTACGACGTGCCGCCGCCGGTCATCGAGCCCGGCTCCGAGTTCTCCCAGGACACCGACCCCCGCTACTCCGGTGAGCCCATCCCGGCCACCGAGTGCCTCAAGGACGTCCTCGAGCGCCTCCTGCCCTACTGGGAGGGCACTATCGTCCCCGAGATCAAGACCGGCAAGACCGTCATGATCGCCGCCCACGGCAACTCGCTGCGCGCCATCGTCAAGCACCTCGACGACATCTCCGACGACGACATCGCCGGCGTCAACATCCCCACGGGGATCCCGCTGGTCTACGAGCTCGATGAGGAGACCCTCAAGCCCCTCAAGAAGGGCGGCCGCTACCTGGACCCCGAGGCCGAGGCCAAGATCGCGGCGGTGGCCAACCAGGGCAAGTGAGCCCCACGGGCTGTCCGTCCTCTTAAGAGCGCGGGCGGCGTCGAACCTGAAGAGGGTTCGACGCCGCCCGTCTTGTTCACGCTCGTCCCTCGCGCCGGGGTGGCTCCGGCCGGGGTGGAAGGCTCAGTGGAGGGCGTCGGCGTCCTCGGCGTCGTGCGTCTCCGGCATGGAGGCCCCCGAGACGAGGTAGGCCACGCGGCTGGCCACCGAGGTCGAGTGGTCGCCGAAGCGCTCCAGGAACCTACCCATGAGGACCGCGTCGATGACCTGCTGCCGGTTCAGGTCGTGGGCCGGGTCCAGGATCATCTGGAAGGAGCGTCGGTGCAGGGCGTCGAGCTCGGCGTCGTTGGACTGGATGATGCGCGCCAGCTCCAGGTCCCGGGTCGAGATGAGCCGGGCGACGTCCTTGCCCGCGCGTACCGCCAGGTCCGCCATCTCGAGGATGAGTCCCAGGATCGGCTCGGGCAGCGGCGGCTCGGGGTAGCGGCCCCGGGCAATGGCGGCCACATGGCGGGCCAGGTCTCCCTGGCGTTCGAGGGTCTGGGCCATGCGCAGCGCGGACAGGACGTTGCGCAGGTCCCCGGCCACCGGCTGCTGGCGGGCCAGCAGCATGACGCACAGGTCGTCGATGTCGCGCTGGAGGTCGTTGATGCGTTCGTCGGCGTCGATCACCTGCTCGGCGATGACGATGTCCCCCTGGCGCAGGGACTCCGCGGCCCGCTCGATCGCGGTGGCGACCTGGTTGGCCATGGACTCGAGGTCTGAGCCCAGCTGCTTGAGCTCCTGGTTGAAGATGGCGCGCATAGAGGCTGCTCCTGTTCCGGGCCGATGCCGATGGATCGTGCCGGTCGACGATATTGGCTCAAGCACAGCAGCACCGCCAGGCCGCCGCAAGCGGCGCGCCCATGAGCGGTCCTGATCGGGAAGCGCTGTCGGGTCTCAACTACCCTAGAAAGGTGGGCCCGATCGTCATCGTTCTCCTCGTGATCGCCGCCGCGGTCCTCGTGTGCCTGGGGGCGGGGATCGGCGTCGTGCTGTCCCGGCGCGAGAGCCGGGCGGCCACGAGCGCCGCCGATCTGGCCGGACTGGCTGGGACTGACACGGCCGTGCCCGTGCTGGCTGCCCTGCGTTCAACGGTTGTCGTCCTCGATGACGACGATGAGGTCCTGCGCGCCTCGGCCTCGGCCTACACCTTCAACATCGTGCGCGACGACGCCGTCGTCGAGCCGACCGTGGCGGCGATGGTGAGCCGGGTGCGTGCCTCGGGCCAGGCGCAGGACGCGGCCGTCACGGTGGCCAGGGGGCGGGTGCCGGGGTCGGGCCAGTTCCACCTGCAGGTGCGCGTGGCCGGCATCGGTCAGGGGCGCGTCCTCATCCTCATCGAGGACCACACCGCCGCCCGCCGGGTGGAGGCCATGCGCCGCGACTTCGTCGCCAATGTCTCCCACGAGCTCAAGACCCCGGTCGGCGCGATCCAGCTGCTGGCCGAGACCGTCGAGGTCGGCGCCGACGACCCCGACTTCGTGCGCGACTACTCCGGGCGCATGCGCAAGGAGGCCCGCCGCCTGGGCGTGCTGGTCCAGGAGATCATCGAGCTCACCCGCCTCCAGGAGGGCGACGCCCTGGCCGAGCCCGAGGTCGTCGACATCGACGCCGTCGTTGCCGAGGCCGTGGACCGGGTGCGCGTCGAGGCTGACGGCAGCCAGATCGCCCTCGTGGCCGGGGGCACTCAGGGGCTGCGGGTTCGCGGCGACTCCGCCCTCATCACTACCGCCGTGCGCAACCTGCTGGATAACGCCATCCGATACTCCGAGCCCCGTACCCGCGTCTCGGTGGGCGTCTCACTGGATGCGGAGGATCCCGACATCGTGCGCATCGCCGTGGTCGACCAGGGCATCGGCATCCCCAAGGAGGAGCAGGAGCGCGTCTTCGAGCGCTTCTACCGCGTCGACAAGGCCCGTTCGCGGGCCACCGGTGGCACCGGCCTGGGCCTGAGCATCGTCAAGCACGTGGCCGCCGACCACGGTGGAGCCGTTGAGCTGTGGTCCTCCCCGGGGCGGGGCTCCACCTTCACCCTCGTGCTGCCTCGCCTGGGCGAGGGCGAGCTGGTCCAGAGTGAGCCGCCACAGGACAATCCAGCCGACGACGCAGCCGGCCAGTCCACGAGGAGTGCATCGTGAGCCCGCCAGAACCGTCCGCAGTATCGTCCGCGGTCCCGCCCGCAGTGTCGTCCACGCCGTTGTCCGCAGCATCGCCTGTGGCACAGTCAGCACAGGCCCGTATCCTGCTGGTCGAGGATGAGGAGAACTACCGCGACCCTCTCGCCCTCGGTCTGCGGCGCGACGGCTTCGAGGTGGTCGAGGCCCAGGACGGCCAGCGCGCCGTCGAGATCTTCGAGGCCTCCCGGCGTCCCGGCGGTGTCGGACCCATCGACCTGGTCCTGCTGGACCTCATGCTGCCGCGCCTGGACGGGACCGAGGTGTGCACCCGGATCCGGCGGTCCTCCTCCGTGCCCGTCATCATGCTCAGCGCCAAGGACACTGAGCTGGACAAGATCGTCGGCCTGGAGATCGGTGCCGACGACTACGTCACCAAGCCCTACTCCTACCGGGAGCTCCTGGCGCGTCTCAAGGCGGTCCTGCGCCGCAGCCGGGCCGTACCTCAGGAGCCCGAGCAGATCCTGTCCGCAGGACGGGTGCGGATGGATGTGGAGAGGCACGAGGTCAGGGTCGATGGCGAGGTGGTCGCCATGCCGCTGCGGGAGTTCGAGCTCCTGGAGCTATTTCTCCGGCACCCCGACCGCGTTCTCACTCGCAGCCAGATCATCGAGCGCCTGTGGGGACCCGATTACGAGGGGGATACCAAAACCCTGGATGTCCACGTCAAACGACTTCGGGGAAGGGTTGAGGTCGAGGCCTCCAAACCGGTTCTCATCACCACAGTCAGAGGCCTGGGCTATCGCCTCGACAGTGGATCTGATCGTTGATCCGCCTTTCGTGCCCCGCCCCATTCCCGCGGCGATCCCGGGCCGTGATCGCCGTGACGGCTGTGAGATACCTCCCCGATCTTTTCGCAGAATAACCTGATAAACTAGAGGCCCGCAAACCAGTCTGGAGAGTCATCCTTATGACCTATGAAGTCGGTGAGACTGTCGTCTATCCACACCACGGGGCCGCCCGGATCATTGATATCCGGCAGCGCAAGGTACGCGGTGAGGAGAAGACATATCTGCAGCTCGAGGTGGCCCAGGGTGACCTGACCATCCTGGTTCCCGCCGATAGTGTCGAACTTATCGGCGTACGTGACGTCGTCGATGAGACCGGCTTGGAAAAGGTCTTCGAGGTGCTGCGCGCACCGCTGACCGAGGAGCCCACGAACTGGTCGCGTCGTTTCAAGGCCAACCAGGAGAAGATCGCCTCCGGAGATGTCATCAAGGTGGCTGAGGTTGTGCGGGACCTCTCTCGCCGTGACACGGACCGCGGCCTGTCCGCCGGTGAGAAGCGCATGCTCGCCAAGGCCCGTCAGATCCTCGTCTCCGAGCTGGCGCTGGCCCAGAAGACTCCCGAGGAGGAGGCCGAGTCCCGCCTGGACGAGGTCCTCGCCTCCTGATCCGCCCAGTTCCTCGTTCAGGGACGGCACTGCACAGGGTAGCGTCCTGCCCGTGAGCAACATCCCGTCATCCGAGCCATCCGCCCCGCCCGAGTCCTCACCGGGTGGGGCGGTCGCCGTTCTCACCGCGGCCGGCTCGGGCAGCCGCCTGGGAGCCGACGTCCCCAAGGCCCTCGTCCCGGTGGGGGGCATCAGCCTCCTGCGGCGAGCGGCGATGGGACTCATTGCCTCCGGGGCTGTCAGTCACCTCGTCGTCACCGCCCCCGCCGACGACGTCGAACGCTTCCGCGCCGAGCTGTCCGGGGTGCTGGACGGTGCGTCAGGGCGGGCGACCGGGGTCGAGGTCGTGGCCGGCTCACCGCACTCGCGCCAGGCCTCGGTGGCCCACGGGCTTGCGGCGGCCCTGGCCACGGTGCCGCAGGCCGACGTCGTCATCGTCCATGACGCAGCTCGGGCGCTGACGCCGCCGGAGGTGACTCGCCGCGTGATCGCCGCCGTGCGCGCCGGCCATGCGGCCGTGGTGCCGGCACTGCCCGTGACCGACACGGTCAAGGAGGTCGAGAGCGGCGTGGCCGGCGAGCCCGAGCACGTCGTCGGCACCCCGCGGCGCGCCCGGCTCCGGGCGGTCCAGACCCCGCAGGGCTTCGCCACGGGCACTCTTGTCGCGGCCCACCGGGCCGGGGCCGAGCGGGCCGGAGACGAGTCGCTCGCCGCCTCCGACGACGCCGCCCTGGTCGAGGCCTGCGGCGGCAGTGTCGTCGTCGTCGCGGGGGACGAGCGAGCCATGAAGGTGACCACGCCGATGGATCTGGCCCTGGCCGAGCTGCTTCTTGCGCAGTAGCCCGCCACAGGAGCGAGCCTGGCCCTGCGGGGATGGGGAGAACTGACGGTCAGGTCTGTGTCCCTTTCGGTATCGTCGTGAGCGTGGATGGCTCTATCGTCTGTCCCATGAGCACGATCGTGACGCCTGCTCCGACGCAGGCCGGCTCCCGCACCCGGCTCCTGTCCTGGCCCGTCATCGCCTGGGGCCTGTGGGACTGGGGGTCGGCGGCCTTCAACGCCGTTATCACCACCTTCGTCTTCACCGTCTACCTGGTCAGTGACTCCTTCGGGCCCAAGGCGGACAACGAGTCGGCGCTGTCCCTCGGGCTGGCCATCGCCGGACTGTTCATCGCCCTGCTGGCACCGGTGACCGGGCAGCGCTCGGACAGAGGCGGACGGACCGTCTTCTGGCTCGGGGGCTACACCGCGGTGGTGGTGGCGGTCTCGGCGGCCCTGTTCTTTGTACGGCCGGCTCCCGGCTACCTGTGGCTCGGCATCGTCCTGCTGGGAGTCGGCAACATCTTCTTCGAGCTGGCCTCGGTCAACTACAACGCCATCCTCAACCACCTGGCCTCCAAGGACCGCATCGGTGCCGTCAGTGGTCTGGGGTGGGGGATGGGCTACCTCGGCGGCATCGTCCTGCTGCTCATCCTTTACGTCGCCCTCGTGGGGCCGAGCCCCCTGTTCTCCTTCCCCGCCGGAAGCGGGATGGGGGTGCGTGTCGCCATGCTCGTGTCGGCGGCCTGGTTCGGCCTGTCCGCGCTTCCCGTCCTCATCAACCGCTCCCGCAGGCTGGGCCGCCACGACCGCGCCGCGGAGGAGGGCGAGAACATGGCCTCTGCTGAGCCGGGACGGGACCGGGCCACCATGGAGGCTGAGCCGGAGGAGACCGTCTCCCATCAGGGCAGGCGCAAGGAGTCGATCCTGACCTCCTACAAGCTGCTGTGGCGCACTCTGCTTCAGCTTCACCACTTCCAGCCGCGGCTGCTGTGGTTCCTGCTGGCCGCCGCCGTCTTCAGGGACGGGCTGGCCGGGGTCTTCACCTACGGCGGCATCATCGCCCAGAACACCTTCGGCTTCTCATCGGGCGATGTCATCATCTTCGCCATCGTCGCCAACATTGTGGCCGGTATTGCCACCATCGGCGCCGGGAGGCTCGACGACCGGTTCGGCCCCCGCAACGTCATCATGGCCAGCCTCATCATCCTGGTGGTGACGGGGATGCTGGTGTTCTTCCTGCACGCTGCCGGCACGGTCGTCTTCTGGGTGCTGGGTCTGGTGCTGTCGGCCTGTGTGGGGCCGGCGCAGTCGGCCGCCCGCTCCTTCCTGGCCCGTCTCATCCCCGAGGGGCAGGAAGGGGAGATCTTCGGGCTCTACGCCACCACCGGGCGCGCGGTCTCCTTCATGGCGCCCATGATGTACGGCATCTTCATCTACCTGGGCACGCGCTTCGTCGGCCAGGGCGCGAACTACTGGGGGATCCTCGGGATCGTCACCGTGCTGGCCACCGGCCTGCTCCTCATGCTGCGCGTGGGCAACCCCGTCGCCGACGAGCAGCCGGCCGAGTAGACCGCGTGCGCCTCAAGCCGGTGAGGTCGGCCCGGGCCGCACGGGGCGGGAGTGCGTGGCGTCGGTCAGGAGGACGCCTTGCGGGCCTCGCGCTCGGCGCGCATGCGCTCGAGATCCTCCGGGGTGAGCGGTCCCTGGGTGGTGCCAGGCGTGCCGTCCTGCCGGTGCCAGCTCACGACGAGGCCCTCCTTGGCTCCGAAACGGGCCAGGTGGATGCCGGTGACCTGCTCGAGGCGCTCGAGGTGCTCGTCGTCAGCAGTCAGGTCGAGCTGGAGGACGCCGTCATGAGACGAGAGCGTGACGACGCCGGTGACTGCTCCCTCGCGGTCGAAGGTCAGGGAGCCGGCCTCGGCCTCCTCATCCCAGGCGGTGGTGATCTTGCGCCCCATGTGGCCGGCGAGCTGCTTGCCGTACCGGGCCGGACGATCGGTGCTCACGCGGGCGATGGAGCGGCGCGAGAAGGTGGGCTGCGCTGAGTCAGTCATGTTCCTATCCTGGCGCGCTTCCTCGTCAAAGACATCTATGAACTCTCTGACATCGCGAGCCGGGGAGGGAAGACAGGTGTGACAACAGGAGTAACAAGGGGCGTGTCAGTGGGCGGTGCGGGTGTCCTTGCGGGGCCGGCTTGTACTGCACGAGGGTGGGGCTGTACTGGCCAGGGGTTGTCCGTACTGCACGAGACTCCGACCCCCGTGGAGTACACCCGACTGTCGACCAGTAGCACCCCACCCTCGTGCAGTGCGCCCAAAGACTCGACCTGGTGACGTTCCTGGCGTGCGAGCCGGCGGCACACGTGCTGCCGGTCAGCCGGGTCATACGGATCCGGCGGTGACGCTCGCGTACTGCGTCACGCCGGAGCGTCGGGGCTGGGCGCGTGGGCGGGGAGCAAGGGCTGGACCTGAACCAGACCAGCGCCCCAACCATCACTCGTTGCCTGGGCACCTGCCGATGAGAGCTCTCAGTCTTGGGGTATCGGCGTCAGTCGTCGTACCGGTCGCTCACGTCGGCAGCCCTCGAACCGACCCGGCCGAGGTCGCCGCCAGCCAAGGACTCAACAAAGGACTCGGCCCGCGGTCCGGTTTCCCGGACCGCGGGCCCAAGCCTCGCGAGGTCCCACCTGCAACCCGGGGTCCCATGCACCCGAGGAGGCGGTTCCTCCTTCGCTGGAACGATGACGCCAGGCTCCCTATGACCCGACACCGTCTCAGAAATGCGATCCGTCACTGGGCTCCCCAACCCTCGGGACCGTTCCCGTCCAGCGGTACCTACTATGTAACGCCATCACCCTGTGAGGAGAATGGTCAGAGCCCTGGGAAAAATCTGGGAAATACTTGGCGAGATCGACTCGCTGAGCCGAGGCTTTTCTCCGGCGGGGGAGGCGCTCATCATCGCTCAGAAATCACGAGAGGCCACGCTGGGCGGGATCGACGTGGTGACGTCAGAGAAGGTCGGTCGGAACGTCGAATGCGCTGGCAACCGCACGAAGCTCATCAGTAGTGACCCCCTCACCGAGACCTCCCGTCATGAGGTTGCGGACCTCGTACATGGCGCCGGTCTCGGCATACTCCACCTTGTCGACGGCGGCCAGGGGGTCGGTATCGGAGCGCACCATGATCCCGTGCTTGGACCACATGACCATGACGTGGTCGCGTAAGGCCTCCACACTGCTTTCCATCAGCGTCTGTGAGCCGGGGACCATGAAGTCGAGCATTTCAATGCCAGCCGGCAGCTGAACGATCGTCTCCGGCTCCCACCGCAGGATGCGGCGGTTGAACTCTTTGGTGCTACGGATATCTCTCATGTGGGACAGCTGGACCAGGTAAGGGGGTTGGGCGTGGATGACGGATTGGAAGTCCACGGCACGTCGCTCAACCTGATCGTTGTGGACGGCCAGATGGGAGTTGAACTCGCTCGTCGGCCTCAGGTACTCCCGCTTCGGGTGGGTGTACCAGGTGCCGGTGGCTCCGCCGTCGTCGATGGTGAAGGCGGATACGTTCGCCTCGGGTGAGTCGGCAATATCGCGTAGGCGGCATCCCGAACCGGTGACGAGGACCGTTCGGCCGGCAAGTGCCGGAGCCGGCAGTGGCAGCTTCGTGCCGGGATGTGCCTGTGGCAGGTGCTCGGCCAGACCCAGCTCGTCGGCGTCGGCGGCGACCGACACTGAGATGTTGCCGGCGCCTGCCTCAACGGCGTTCATATGGTCCAGTCGGAGTCCGGCGGCTCCCATTTGCGTGAGGATCTCGTTCAGAGTCGAGTGAGTGGTCTTCTGCTCGGTCATGGTTCTGTTGTCTCCGGTTGTGTGTTTCGCGTTCAGAGGCCGCCGGCCGGGCGGATGGATCAGCCGAAGAGGCGGCGTTCTACGGCGTCCCAGTCGGAGGAGGCGCCGAGGTCGGGCGCGTACCGCGTCAGCCGACTTGAGGTACGGATCAGGTGCCGTAGGTCGCCGAGGTCCCCCTCGATCACACCGGCTCCTCGAGCGGCGACGACGACGTTTCCCAGCGCCGTGCCCTCCGCAGGACCGGCCAGCACGGGCAGCCCGGTTGCGTCTGCGGCAAGCTGACACAGGAGCCGGTTGCGGATGCCACCGCCGACGATGTGCAGTACCTTCACCTCTCGCCCCGAGAGCTCCACCGCCTGGCGCACCGCGCGGCGGTAGGCCAGGGCGAGAGAGTCGTTGATGCAGCGGACGTACTCCCCGATATCTCGAGGACGTGGCTGTCCGGTGGCGTACGCGGCCTCATCGATGCGCGCCGCCATGTCACCGGGGCTGTAGAAGGTGGCGTCGTTGATGTCGATGACGGTTCGTAGCGGCTCGGCCGCCGCCGCGGCGGCGTCGGCCTCAGGCAGGGCGATCTCCAGACCCTGGTCGTGCCAGGTGCGGACGGCCTCGTTGAGGACCCAGAGCCCCATGACGTTCTTGAGATAGCGAACGGTGTGGTCCACGCCGAGCTCATTGGTGAAGTTGGCGGCCCGAGAGGCTTCAGTGAGCACTGGCTCGTCCAGCTCCAGACCGACCAGCGACCAGGTTCCACAGGAGACATAGGCGAAGTTGGGGTCCGTGGCCGGCACGGAGACGACGGCGGAGGCTGTGTCATGGCTGCCGACGGCGATCACGGGAGTGGGTTTCCCATCCGGACCGACGATGTCCGCCGCCTCGGGTCGTACTGTTCCGATGACGGTTCCCGGCTCGATGATGTCAGGCAGGAGACCGTCCAGGTCGAGACCGACCTCCGTGCGCAGGCGCTCCAGCAGGGGACGGGACCAGGTTCTACCGCGCGCATCAACCAGTCCGGTGGTTGATGCGTTGGTCACCTCGGCGACCCGCTTGCCGGTGAGGAAGCAGGCGAGAAGATCGGGCAGGAGCAGCAGGGTGCGGGCACCGGCGCCGTGAGACTCTCGGGGTAAGCCGTCGTCCCGTTCCTGGGCCATGAGCTGGAACAACGTATTGAAGTCCTGCACCTGCAACCCGTTGATCGTGTAGACCTCCTGCGCGGGGATCTTGGCGAAGACCTGTTCGGGAACTCCCCGGGTGCGTGCCGAACGGTAGGCGTGGACCTGGGTGGATAAGGCGCCGGAGGCATTGACCAGCCCATAGTCCACCGCCCAGGTGTCGATGCCGATCGCGGAAAGAGGACCGACATTGCGAACAGCGGTGAGCAGTCCCTGGCGCACCTCGCTCCACAGGTGGAGCACGTCCCAGAACAGACGTTCCCCGTCACTGGTAGGTACAGGTACAACGCTGTTTGAGAAACGGCGGATCTCCGTGAGGGAGACGCGTCCATTGGCGATGGTGCCGACCATGACGCGTCCGGAAGAGGCGCCGAGGTCCACCGCGCCGATGTGGACAGGAGTGGGGTCGGACATGAGAGAACCTTTCAGATGATGATGTCAGGAATGGACCTGGGGAGGGAACCGGAGCCGATTGGCGGGGCAGGGGTCCTCACCTGCCCCGCTCCAGTCCCGTTGAGGACTCAGGCTCCCCAACCCGCGGCGTTGCCTCCGATGCGCTCCGAGCGGATACGTTCGAGGTAGCCGGAATCGAGGAAGGCTCGCATCGGATCGGGGGCCAGTCCCTGGGACTCTCGCAGCTCGGCGAGCATCGGGCGCACGTCGGTGTTGAAGGCGTCGACGAAGATGTCGTTGGCTCCTAGGACGTCGCCGGCGATCTGAGCCGTCTTCAGGGCCTCCCGGTCAACCAGCAGCGCCTTGGCAGTGGCCTCCTGGACGTTGGTCGCTGAACGGATCTCGCCAGGAATCTTCTCCTCCAGGTTGTGGCACTGGTCGAGCATGAAGTTGACACCGGAATCAGGCGCCAGCGCCCCGGCGGCGACGATCTCGTTCATGATGCGGAAGAGCTGGTAGGGATCAGCGGCACCAACAATGAGGTCGTCGTCGGCGTAGAAGCGTGAGTTGAAGTCGAAGGCTCCCAGACGTCCCAGACGGACCAGCTGGGCGACGATGAACTCGATGTTTGTTCCCGGAGCGTGGTGCCCGGTGTCCAGCACCACCTTGGCGCGCTCACCGAGAGCAAGGCAGTGGATGAGGCTGGTCCCCCAGTCCGGCACGTCGGTGTGGTAAAAGGCCGGCTCGAAGAACTTGTACTCCAGAACAAGGTGCTGGTCATCATCGAGTGCCGAGTAGATCTGGGACAGGGAGTCGGCAAGTCGGTCCTGGCGCTCGCGGATGGAGTCCTGACCGGGGTAGTTCGTCCCGTCGGCCAACCAGATCTTCAGTGCTGGAGAGCCAGTGGCTCGCATGATGTCAATGCACTCCAGATGATGAGCGATCGCCTTGGTCCGAATCCGCTCATCAGGATTGGTCAGGCTACCGAGCTTGTAGTCCTCGTCCTGGAACACGTTGGAGTTGATCGTCCCGATCCGGATGCCTCGGTCCTCGGCGTGTCGGCGAAGGGAGTCGTAGTCGTCGGTCTTGTCCCATGGGATGTGAAGGGACACTCGGGGGGTGATGCCGGTGAAGGCATTGACCTGGGCGACGTCGTCGATCTTCTCATACGGGTCACGAGGGACGCCCGCGGTGGTGAAGACGCGGAACCGAGTGCCTGAGTTACCGAAGGCCCAGCTGGGCAGCTCGATGGTCTGGGTCTTCAGCAGGCTGAGCGCCTCCGGGGGCAGGTCGGACAGGCGTGGGCTGGTCATAGCGGTTCTCCGTTTCTGCGCTCTGCGATGGGTTGTCAGTGGATCGGATCGAGGTATCGGGGGTGATGAATGCGGGCTCGTCGCGGACATGGGGTGGGGCCGGTCGAGGGCTGGCTCTCAGGAGGGGTGGCCTCGACCGGCCGGCGATCACGCGTTGATCACGCGTTCCCCGTAACGTTCCATCTCGATCTCCTCCAGGCTCTTTCCCTGGGTCCTGGGTGCGCCGATCGTTCCGACGGCGGTGGCCACCACCAGGAACCCGATGAGGATGACGCCGTCGATCAGGAGTCCGCCCGGGCGGGCGAGGATGACAGGGAAGATCAAGGAGATGAGGCCGGAGGCGAGACGCACCACGAAGAAGACGATGCCCTGGGCCGCCGAGCGGTACGGGGTCGCGAACAGCTCAGGAGACCACACGGAGTAGAAAGCCTGCGCTGACGGACCCGCGGAGAGGCCCCAGATGACCGTGTAGCCGAAAGCGGTCCAGGCAGCGTCGGACGGGCCGAACACAAGGACGATCCAGGACACGATGGCGAGCAGTCCGCCCACCAGGTAGTGCCAGCGGTAGGGCACCCGGTCGACCAGACCCATGAAGATGAACGTCGAGATAATGACGAAGCCCCAGGAAAGCATGGAGAACAGGTCGGTCTGCAGAGTCTCGTAGCCCATGGAGCTGAGTATCGTGGGCAGGAAGATCCCGTTCTGTGAGGCCGCCTGGTTCCAGCACGTGTAGATGACTGCGAGGAACATCAGGGCGGTGATGTTGACGCGGCGGTTGAACAGCTTGCGGAAGGACGCCCACATCGAAGGAGGCTTGGCGTCCGCTCCGCCCTTGGCGGTCTCCCAGGTCTCGGACTCCTCCAGGCTGCGCCGGATGTACCAGGTGGCCAGGGCGATAGCGACGAGGTGGGCGAAGATGATGCGGCTGCCGAGCAGGCCCAACGGAGTCAGTGCTGCCGCCAGTCCGAAACCGATGAACGGGCCGAAGGACCAGGCGAGCTGGGTGGCGCCGATGTGCCTGCCGCGCTGCTCGGTGGGAGCGAACTCCGCGATGTAGGTCCAGCCCGCGGGAACGGAGGCTCCCACTGCCAGGCCGATGATGATGAAACCGGCGAAGAGCATGGCCAGGTTGGTCGTGAAGACGACGACGAGGCCACCGAGGGCGTAGAGAAGCAGGTCGTAGGTGTAGATGAACTTACGGCCGTACTTGTCGCACAGCGGCCCGCCGATGAGGGCGCCGATGGCGGCTCCGAAGGCGTTGGCGCTGAACGCGGCCAGAAGGCCGGCAATGGTGCCGTCGTCGTCAGGGAAGTACGCCTTGCCCCAGAAGCCGAGCGATGTCGCGATAGCGATGATGGAACCGGAGTCGATGTAGTTCGACATGGAGACGGCGGCAGTCGCCTTCCAGCCGGTCAGAGGGGTGCGAGCCATTCTCTCCTCCTTGAGAGATCTGTAGGTGGACGGAACAGGGCCTCACGCGAGGTGGAAGTACGGGGCGAGGATCTCGGGCGTGCCGCCGTTGGGTTGGACGAAGTACTGGGCCATCTCCGCCTGCCAGCGCGTATTGACGTCGCTGTCCTCCATCGCCCTCATTGCGGCGGCGGTGTCATCGGACTCGAAGTAGCCGACGACGAGACCGTCCTCGGGTCGCAGGAAGAGGGAGTACCGGCGCCACCCGGCGTTGCTCAGAGCGTCGCGCATGTCCTGCCAGACGTGCTGGTGAACCTCGATGTACTCGGTCAGACGTTCGGGACGTACCCGGAGGAGGAAGCAGCAGCGCTGCCGCGAACGCTGTGCCGTGTGAGTAAGAAGCGTCGTGAGCCGATCCTGGTTGGCTGATGTGGAGGGTGAGGTGGTCATCGAACGTCCTTGTCCGTGCGAGGGGCCGTGAGCGGGGGGTGGGGGAGCGGATGGGCCCGACTGAAATGAATCGTTTCAATCAATGTAGCATCGCTCACTTGAGGCGGCAACCTCTGCTGGAGTGAGTAGGCGTGCTGATCTCTCGTGCCTCGGTGATCCACGATCCACGCCGATTCTCATGGGATGATGTCGCGGGTTCCCGTCGTGCCGGGTGGCAGGGGCCGATGCAATATGACTCAGGGTGCCGTCGCCGTCGAGAGGGGGGCGGCTGCGCTCGCGCTTCCGCTCAACCTGGAGGGTGTTGTGGATACAGGTGCGTCAGTGCGTCCTTCCGTGCGAGACGTCGCTGCCCACGCAGGCGTGTCCGTGGGCACCGTCTCCCACGTGCTCAATCATCCTGAGCGTGTCTCTGAGACGACTCGCAAGCGCGTGGAGGGGGCCATCGCGTCTCTGGGGTTCGTGCGTTCGGAGACTGCACGCCGTCTGCGCGATCGGGGATCGAGCGTTGTGGGAGTTGTCGTCCACGACGTGTCCAACCCTTTTTTCACCGAGGCTGCCCGTGGAATAGAGGATCGGCTGCGCGAGTCGGGATGCGTACCGATGCTGTGCTCCTCAGATGCCGACTCTGTCCGCGAGCAGGAGATCCTCTCTCTCCTGGCCGGCATGGGTGTGCGAGGCGTCATCATCATGCCTTCGGCTACGACGCTGGACCGGCTCGGAATGATCGTGGAGCGCGGTATTCGGGTAGTTCTCCTGGACCATCCGCCCATTCCTGAGATGTCCACCGTCGTCGGAGACGATGTCGCAGGAGCTCGGGCGGCTATTTCTCACTTGCTGGAGATCGGTCACCGCAGGATTGGCTTCGTCAACGGTCCCCTCGCTATACGACAGGCGAAGGATCGGCACGACGGCGTCCTCAAGGAGCTCACTGCGAGGGGGCTCGACCCTGCAAGGGTTCTTCAGGAGGTCGAGTCTGAGGTCGACTCGAGGAGCTTCAACGCAGCCTCCGGGGCGGCGGGAGCGGCCCGGCTCCTGGATGGTCCGCTCCCGCCGTCAGCGATTTTCTGCGCCAATGACCAGATGGCGATCGGTGCCATGCGGGAGATACGTCGTCGCGGTCTGTCGATTCCTGGCGACGTGGCCATTGTCGGTTACGACGACATCTCCTTCGCAGCCGAGCTTATTACGCCGCTGACCAGCGTGCATCAGCCGATGCGTGAAATGGGTGTCGCGGCCGCTGAACTGCTTCTCGCCGAGGACGGACGGGTGCGTAGTGAGACCTTTATTCCGACGCTGGTGGTTCGGGAGTCAACGCTCGGATGATTGGCCTGTTTCGTCGGGCAGGGCACCCATTGTGAGGACTGTTGCCTAGCTGTGTGAGAAACGGGCTCAGTCGACGGGGGAGAACCGGACGGCCGTGCCGGATGCCGTCACCATGAGCATGCCGTTGTCGGAGCCCAGCGTCTCGTAGTCGATGTCGACGCCGACGACGCCCTCGGCGCCGAGCTCCTGAGCGCGCTGCACCATCTCCGCCAGGGCCGTCTCCCGTGCCTGGATGAGCTCGGTCTCATAGGTCTGGGAGCGGCCGCCCACGAAGTTGCGGAACCCCGCGGCCACGTCCTTGAGGACATTGACCCCCGCGATGGTCTCCCCGCAGACGACTCGCAGGTACTGCGTGACGGGGTAACCCTCAACGGTGGGAGTGGTGGTGACGATCATGGGCGCTTCTCCTCTTTGTTGTCGTGGAGTGATGATGCCGGTGGCCAAAACCCTACTGCCCCGGAACGTCGTCGCGACCTCTCCTCGCGGTCAGTGTCGAGCCAGTCTCAGCAGGCGGCTGTAGCGCGCGCCGATCTCCTCATGGGGTACGGGCACGCCGTCGAGCCTCCAGGACAGCAGGTGCTCCAGGCTAAACCGAGGTGCGCAGCGCGAGCAGGAGACGGGTGACGCCGGGCGGCGCATCCGATCGACCTCATGGCCCGCCGGGCACCTACCCACCCAGCGGCCCCGGAGGCGCGGCGCCTGAGCGTCCACGAGCCGTCGCCCGGTGGCGCCCAGGCGGATCGCCTCCGCGACCCAGACTGCGTCGTGCCCGTGATGGGCGCCCACGCGGGCGTGAGCGATCTCGTGCAGGATCGTCTCGCGCACCTGCTCCTCGTCGTACAGGCTCATGAGGTGACGGCTGAGTGTGAGCCGGCGTCGCGCATGGTCCGTCTGGCCGGCTCGACGACGCGCCCGGTCGAAGGCCAGCTCCCAGTCGCCGACGTCGGCCTCCTCCATGAGGGATCGTGCCAGGGCCAGGACGTCGGGAAGATTCACAACCCCACCATATGCGCTGCCGGCCTCAGCCAGTCGATGGTGGCGACGGAGACGGCCGCCACCGATCGCCTCCAGCCGCCGGCGTGGAGCACCGGTTGTTCCGGGAAGTCCTGGCGTCCGGAGGACGGTGCACCCCGCCGTTGTATGACACGATGACGTCGATGTCCCACCATCCCTCCAACCGACGCTCTCGGGCCCCCCGAGGCGCCAGTGGTTCCAGCGCCTCCCAGCCGGCCCGCACGCCGCACCGCGCACGCCCGACGGCGCAGCGCGGAGGTGAGCGTGCCCGAGGCGGCGGTCAGGGTCATCATCCCGGGCGCGGTCGAGGCCGCCGAGGAGGCGGCGAGCGCCCCGGACGCCTTCGCGCCAGCGTCAGGCGCAGGAAACGAGGCCGGAGCAACCCGTTCCTGGCCTTCCTGCGCAGCCCGGTCGGCGTCGGTCTGGGCGCCTTCCTCGTCACGCTCCTGGTGGGCGTGATCGCGCTGCGTGCGGCCGGATCCTCACTCAACGGACTCGCGAGCCTGGGGCAGCAGTCTTCCTCGGGGGCGACTGCACCGGCTCCACTGGTGCCCGATATGAGTGGCTTCGATGCCGCGCGCATCATCGACGACGAGGTCTTCTACAACGCCGACGCCATGACGCGCGAGGAGATCGCGGAGTTCCTGACACGGGTCAACGCCGGCTGCCAGCCGGGCAGCGACGGCACCGAGTGCCTGACCACGGCCACCTTCTCCATGCAGGAGCGCGAGGCCAGCACCTTCTGCCCCGGCGGCACCAGGGCCGCCTCGGGACTCAGTGCGGCCGACGTCGTCTGGGAGGTCTCCCAGGCCTGCGACATCAACCCCCAGGTTCTCCTCGTCCTCATCCACAAGGAGCAGGGGCTCCTGACCGCCTCCGGCCCGACTCTGAGTGCCCGCGACTACGAGGCTGCGGCCGGTTACGCCTGCCCCGATCACGGAACCTGCGATCCCCAGTGGGCCGGTTTCTCCTCCCAGCTCTACGGGGCGGCCTACCAGTTCCAGCGTTACCGTCTCAATCCGGGGATCTATGAAGTGGTGGCGCAGCACCCGGCCCAGATCGCCTACTCGCCCAACGGCCAGTGCGGCAGCGGTGAGCTCACGGTCGCGAACCAGGCGACGGCGGGCCTGTACAACTACACGCCCTTCCAGCCCAACGAGGCCGCTGGAAGCGGTGGGGACCAGTGCACCTCCTGGGGCAACTGGAACTTCTACGGTTACTTCAAGACACTTTTTGGAAGTCCGACGTCGGAGTCGTGAGTTCGGAGATGAGCCTCACGGATGCCGTCATTCCAACGTTTGTGAGGTATGGTAGGCAGTGCTCTGGAAGCCGTAACCGTATCGTCACCAAGCGTCATCATTTAGATGCATTATTTTCAGGTTTCTTTCAGTCGGCGTCGGCAGAGTCATAGTCACCACTGAACGGTGGCGGCCGCGAGGTACTGGGGAGTACTGCTGACCGGTGGGCACCGAGTCCGGGCCACAGCCAAGGGAATGTGCTCGGGCGTTTCAGTGAAGGAGGATCCGCTGCCGAATGGGAACCGGTAAGCGACCTCGTTGCGAAGGGCCCGGCCCGGTGGTTCAACCGGGGCGGGCCTTCGCAGTGCCTGGGCGCGGGGCCATCCGGCCCGCGCCCAGGCTTCTTTTCGAGGCCCGTTCATCGGGCATGACATGATGCGAGCATGACGTTGCCGCCGGTACTGGCGACCATCTGGGTCGTCATCGAGTACCTCATCAAGATCGCAGCACTGGGCACGGTCCCCGAGAACCGCCGTCCGTCATCGTCGACCGCGTGGCTGCTGCTCATCTTCCTGCTGCCTCTGGTAGGGCTCCCGCTCTACCTGCTCATCGGCAGCCCGTGGGTGCACGGCACTCGTCGCCGTCAGCAGCACACCGTCAACGAGATCACCCTCGACTACACCCGTGCCATGCCTGAGCTGCCCAAAGGGGCTCGGCCCTCGACCTATCTGGCCGGGGCGCTGCGCATGAACCGCCGGCTGACCGGGCTGCCCTGCGTCAGCGGTGAGGTGGTGGCCGTCCACGCTGAGCCGCGCACCACCTACGAGGCCATGGCCCGCGCCGTCGACGCCGCTACCGACCACGTCCACGTCGAGTTCTACATCATGAGCTGGGACGAGGTCACTGACGTCTTCTTCTCCTCCCTGGAGCGCGCGGTGGCCCGCGGGGTCACGGTGCGCCTCCTGCTGGACCACCTGGGCAGCCGCAAGTACCCCGGCTGGAAGCAGTTCTGCCAGCGCATGACCGACGCCGGCATCCGCTGGCGGCTCATGATGCCGCTGCTGCCGCACAAGCGGCGCTGGCGTCGCCCGGACCTGCGCAACCACCGCAAGATCCTCGTCATCGACGGTGAGAAAGCCTTCATCGGCAGTCACAACGTCATCGACCCCAGCTACCGGACCCGCCGAAACGTGCGGGCCGGGCGCCGCTGGGAGGACCTGTCGGTCGAGGTCACCGGCGAGATCGTCCTGGAGGCTCAGGCCGTCTTCGCCATGGATTGGTACTTCGAGGCAGGCGAGCAGCTCGAGGCCTTCGACCTGGCGCTGGGCACTCCGGCGGAGACCCTGCCGGAGATGGCCGGGCTCCCGGGGATCCTGGTGGGGACACCGGCCCCGCGGCCGGGGCGGCCCGACGCCGTCGTCAATGCCATGCAGCTCGTCCCCTCCGGCCCCGGCTACCCCACCGAGCCGAACCTGCGGATGTTCCTGGCCCTCATCAACGGGGCCAAGCGGCGCGTGTCCATCACCAGCCCCTACTTCATCCCCGATGAGGCCCTGCTGTCGGCGATGACGTCGGCCGCCTACCGGGGGGTGGAGGTCGAGCTGTTCGTGGGTAAGGAGTCCGACCAGTTCATCGTCAGCCGCGCCCAGCGCTCCTACTACTCGGCGCTTCTGGCGGCGGGGGTGCGCATCTACCTCTACCCCTCGCCGACGGTCCTGCACTCGAAGTACATGACGGTCGACGACGAGGTCGGGGTCATCGGCTCCTCCAACATGGACTTCCGCTCCTTCGCCCTCAACTACGAGGTCA
>CAUVMS010000042.1:0-19920 GCA_963552815.1 uncultured Actinomyces sp.
CGCCCATGCCGATGAGGTTGGAGCGGTGGATGCGCTCGAAGGACTCGGCGATGACGGCCTTGACGCCCAGCAGGGCCGTGCCCTTGGCGGCCCAGTCACGTGAGGAGCCTGAGCCGTACTCCTTGCCACCCAGGACCATCAGCGGGATGCCTGCGGCCTGGTATGCCTGGGAGGCGTCGAAGATCGACTCCTGCTCACCGGTGAGGAGGTTGCGGGTGTAGCCACCCTCGACGCCGTCGAGCAGCCGGTTGCGCAGGCGGATGTTGGCGAAGGTGCCGCGGATCATGACCTCGTGATTACCGCGGCGCGAGCCGTAGGAGTTGAAGTCCACGCGGGCCACGCCGTGCTCGGCGAGGTAGCGACCGGCCGGGGAGTCGGCCTTGATGGCGCCGGCCGGGGAGATGTGGTCAGTGGTGACCGAGTCGCCCAGCAGCGCGAGCACCCGGGCGCCCTCGATGTCGCTGACCGGGGTGAGCTCCATGGTCAGCCCCTCGAAGAAGGGCGCCTTGCGCACGTAGGTGGACTCCTCGTTCCAGGCGAAGGTATCCCCCTCGGGGGTGTCCAGGCCCTGCCAGTGCTCGTCACCGGCGTAGACATCGGCGTAGTCGCGCGTGTACATCTCCCGGTCGATGGTGGCGTCGATGACGGCCTGGACCTCGGTGGGGGAAGGCCAGATGTCGGTCAGGAAGACGTCACGGCCCTCGGGGTCCTGTCCCAGCGGCTCGGTGGCGAAGTCGATGTCCATGGTCCCGGCCAGGGCGTAGGCGATGACCAGCGGCGGGGAGGCCAGGTAGTTCATCTTGACGTCGGGGTTGATGCGCCCCTCGAAGTTGCGGTTGCCCGAGAGCACCGAGACCACGGCGAGGTCGGCGTCGTTGACCGCCTGGGAGATCTCGTCCGGCAGGGGCCCGGAGTTGCCGATGCAGGTGGCGCAGCCGTAGCCGACGACGTTGAAGCCCAGCTCGTTGAGGGCGGGCCACAGCCCGGCCTTCTCGTAGTAGTCGGTGACGACCTGGCTGCCCGGGGCGGTGGAGGTCTTCACCCAGGGCTTGGAGCGCAGCCCCCGTGCCACGGCGTTGCGGGCCAGCAGCCCGGCCGCCATCATCACCGAGGGATTGGAGGTGTTGGTGCACGACGTGATCGAGGCGATGGCGACGTGCCCGTGGTCGAGCTCGGTGACGGTGCCGTCGGCCATGGTCACCGGCGTCGGCTTGGAGGGCTGGGCCGCGTAGGTCGGCAGGACCTCCTTGAACGCCTCCTTGGCCCCCGACAGGACGATGCGGTCCTGGGGACGCGTGGGGCCGGCGATCGAGGGGACCACCGTGGACAGGTCCAGCTCGAGGTACTCGGAGTAGACGGGCTCACGGGCCGGGTCGTGCCACATTCCCTGGGCCTTGGTGTAGGCCTCCACGAGGCGGACACGCTCCTCGGAGCGGCCCGTCAGGCGCAGGTAGTCCAGGGTGACGTCGTCGATCGGGAAGATCGCGGCGGTGGAGCCGAACTCGGGGCTCATGTTGCCGATGGTGGCGCGGTTGGCCAACGGCACCTCGGCGACGCCCTCGCCGTAGAACTCGACGAACTTGCCCACCACCCCGTGGGCGCGCAGCATCTCGGTGATGGTCAGGACCACGTCGGTGGCGGTGGCAGCGGCCGGGATGGCACCGGAGAGCTTGAAGCCCACGACCTTGGGGATGAGCATGGAGACGGGCTGGCCCAGCATGGCGGCCTCGGCCTCGATGCCGCCCACGCCCCAGCCCAGGACGCCCAGGCCGTTGACCATGGTGGTGTGGGAGTCGGTGCCCACGCAGGTGTCGGGGTAGGCCTGGGTGACGCCGTCGGCCTCGTGGGTGAAGACGATGCGGGCCAGGTACTCGATGTTGACCTGGTGGACGATGCCGGTGCCCGGGGGGACGACGCGGAAGTTGGACAGCGCCCCCTGACCCCAGCGCAGGAACTGGTAGCGCTCGGCGTTGCGCTCGTACTCACGCGCCTTGTTGCGCTCCAGGGAGGAGGGAAGGCCGAAGGAGTCGATCTGGACGGAGTGGTCGATGACCATCTCTGCGGGAGCCAGGGGGTTGATGACCTCGGGGTCACCACCGAGGTCGGCGACCGCCTCACGCATGGTGGCCAGGTCGACGATGCAGGGCACGCCCGTGAAGTCCTGCATGACGACGCGGGCCGGGGTGAACTGGATCTCCGTGTCGGGATCGGCGACGGGGTCCCAGGCGGCCAGGGCACGCACGTGCTCGGCGGTGATGTTGGCGCCGTCCTCGGTGCGCAGCAGATTCTCAGCCAGCACCTTGAGGCTGTAGGGCAGGCGCTCCAGGCCTGGGACGGCATCGAGGCGGTAGATCTCGTAACCGCGGCCGTCGACGTCGAGGGTGCTACGCGAGGCGAAGGTGTTGAGGCTGGTCACCGGGACTCACTTCCAGTTGTCGTACCGAACCGCCCCGCTGCACCGTCGCAGCACGACCAGTGACGTGGCCGTGCGAGGACAGGGCGGACGGGGGGATGCTCCGCAGCGGACCGTAGCCCACGGCGTGTCATCCGTTGTCAACACTCAGGGACGCCTGGCCTCAAACCTGCAGGCCAGAGTGGGGCCGGCACAGCAATTAGGCAAGGTCCGACGCACGCAACGAGGACGACCCTCGGGCGGCCGCACAGGCCCGAGGAGAGTGCGCACACCCCGAGCATCCGATCAGCAAATATACCAATACGGCAACATAATGGTTACAAAACGTGCACTGTAGACCCGCCATCTAGGGCCACCACCATAGGATCTTGACGAATTCCTGCATTTCCCCACAACGCAGGAACGTCCCCCATGAATGACGGAGATTAAAGAATGCACTTACAGCACCTCTCTGTGCATCGCAAGCACGTGGCGACTCTGCTCGTCGGCGTACTGCTGGTCGCACTGGGTAGCTTTGCCGCGCTGGTAGCACCTCGCGCGAGCGCGGACCAGAACACCGGGGTGAAGGTTTCCTTCAGTCCTCTCATCCTCGCCGACAAGGATGGTACGGAGTATCCGGGTAAGCCCGCGCACCTCGAGGACCCGGTTCGCATGAAGTTCGCCTGGGACGCGTCTTCCGCCAACCCGCAGCCGGGCGAGTCCTTCAGCATCGGCCTTCCGGCGGAGTACCGGTACCGTGAGATCGGTCGACACGACGATCTCGTTCTCGGCAACGGCACCAAGGTGGGTGACTGCGTCACGACCACTGAGACCCTCACCTGCACCTTCAACGCCGCGATCAGCGCCGCCAGCGAGCTCAAGGGTTCGGGCAACCAGATGATCGTGGCCCAGAAGGTGACCCAGGACAACAAGACCACCTTCAACGCCAACGGCACCGATGTCGAGGTCTTCCACCCCAACAACGAGCGGATTCTGCCTATCGCCTGGGTTGAGAAGGACCTTGGCAAGTACGCCAACTCCCTCAAGCGCGACTCCAACGCTCTGACCTGGCACATCCAGTTCAGTGGCACGACCATCGCCAAGCACCTGGGAGTGGAGGCGGGCAGCGTCGACAGCGTCACCTTCAACGACGTCTCCGGGGGTGGGCAGAAGCTCAACTCGGATCTCGGCTCCTGGTACGTGCGGGTCAACCCCGAGGAGTTCGGTGGTGGCGCCGACGGCTACTTCAACGTCGCCAAGGCCGATGGCACAGTCATGAGCGCCGACCACGGAACGTTCGTCCTGAAGCCGACCATCAACGCCGACGGGACCACTGCGTCCATCACCCTGTCCCGTACGGACGGCACCTTCGCCAAGAACGCGAACTACGAGATCGTTTACCAGTCCCTGGCCGAGGGCGGCAAGATCGTCCCGGGTCACGTCTACACCAACAGCGCCACCCTGAACGGCGGTAAGAACACCACGGTGACCGCACAGATGGCCTACAAGGACCCGATCTCCTACGACGTGCAGCTGACACAGGGATTCGGCTCCTTCGGGGTCAAGAAGTACGTCACCGGCGCCTACCAGAATGACGTCCCCGCGGACACCAAGGTCCGTGTGAACGTCTCCTACGAGCTTCCCAACGGCACCACCGAGGCCGACTACCCGACCTGGGCCAACAAGCCTGCGTCGAACCCCTACACCGTCGATGTGACTGTGGGGCAGCAGCAGGCCAACGACACCCTGCGCGAGTTCCCCAAGGGAACCAAGGTCACACTGACGGAGGACACGTCCGCAGCGGCCCTTCCCGAGTCCCTTGGCTGGGGAGGCAAGACCTTCTCCATCGACGGCACCGAGACGCAGGACACCGTGACCTTCTCGGTCGACTCCTCCGTGAAGGCCGTGGGCCTGTACAACGAGGTCATTCAGGAGACAGGTTCCTTCTCCGTCTCGAAGAAGGTCGAGGGAAGCAACAAGGAGACTTTCTCCAAGGAGACCTTCCGGATCGACTACACGTGTGAGAACAACTCCACGGGGACCCTTGACGTGAAGGGCGACGGCACCCCCGTCGACGGCCCGTCGCTACCGGTGGGCACCAAGTGCACCGTCACCGAGAAGGAGAAGCAGGCTGACGGCGGCGCCGAGCGCGAGGGCTACACGGTCGACACCAAGATTGACAACGAGTCCTTCACGATCAAGGAGGGTGCTGCCAGCGCCACCCTTGTCACGGTGACCAACACCTACACGGAGGTCTCGAAGCCGACGCCGACTCCCACCACGGACCCCACGCCGACGTCGACCCCCACCACGGACCCCACGCCGACGTCGACCCCCACCGCGGACCCCACGCCGACGTCGACCCCCAGCACGGTCCCCGTGCCGACGTCGACCCCCAGCACGGTCCCCGTGCCGACGTCGACCCCCACTGGTGACCCCGCCCCCAGCGCGACAGCCAGCACGCCGTCGGGTGATGGCGGCAGCAACCTGGCGAGTACTGGTGCCAGCGCCATGCCGGTGGTCGCGGCGGTTGCCGCCCTCCTGGCAACGGGATATGTGATCCTGGCAGCTCGTCGTCGCGCATCGTGACCTCTCACCGGCTGACTAGGCTCCTTCCCGGAGCATGAGATGGGCCCCAGTCCTTCATGGACTGGGGCCCATCTCCTTTGCCTCAGGCTCTGTCAAGCACCGCGATCGTCTCGAAGTGGTGCGTGTGCGGGAACATGTCCAGCGCGCTCAGGGAGCCCAACTCATAGCCCGCACGCAGGAGGGTTCCCAGGTCCCTGGCCAGGGCCGCCGGGTCGCAGGCCACCAGGACGATCCGCTCTGCTCCCAGAGCGGCGACGGCCTCGATGACGTCGCGGCCGGCACCCTGCCGCGGAGGATCGAGGACGACGACGTCGGGGCGGTCTCCGGTGAAGGAACCGGCGAGCTCACGCACCGAGCGGGGGCTCACGCGGCCGGCGGCCAGGCGAGCAGCGGGGTGGTCGTGCAGGGTACGGCGGGAGTCTCGGACGGCCTGCTCGTTGCCCTCCAGGGAGAGGATCTGGCCGCTGGTGCCCACGAGGGCGGCCAGGGGAAGGGTGAACAGGCCGGCCCCCGAGTACAGCTCCAGGACGCGGCGACCCGCGGCGTGGTCAAGATCCTCCCCCAGGGCGGCGCGCACGACGCGCTCCACCAGAACCTGAGGGGCATCAACGTGCACCTGCCAGAAGCCCTTGGCGTGCACGGAGTAGGTCAGCTCCCCCAGCCCCAGGGCGGAGGCGTCCACGACCTCCTGGACGCGGCGACGCCCGGTGCTGCGCGCCTGGGCGGTCAGGATCCGGTCATCGAGCAGGACGACGGGCTCGCCACCGCTGGGGGCGACGGCCTCGATGCGCATGCCGGGCCGGTAGTGGGCGCGCCAGCGGGAGCGCTCCAGCAGTCCGATCTCAGTGATGGCGGCCACGGCCAAGGGCAGACGGTGCAGGGGAAGGACGGTCCCGGAGCGGAAGGCGTGCATGCCGGGCTCGCCGTCGTCGGTGACCGTCAGGCTCACGCGGGTGCGGGTGGCGGTTCCTGCCAGGGCGCGCCGGCGGGCGCTGGTGGAGGCCTGGGCCGCGGCGTCGGTCGGCATCGGCTCGACCGGCACGGCGCCTGCGGCGGAGGCCGCCGGCAGGGAGGCGACGGCATCGGCCACATCCTGCCCACCGATCCGGCGCATGCAGTCGGCCAGGACCCAGCGCTTCCAGGTGCGCTGGGCGTCCAGGGCCACGTGGGCGAGCTCTCCCCCACCCACGCCCGCGGGGCCGGCCTCGGGCCAGACGGACTCAACGCGGTCCGGGGAGGCCTGGAGAATCTCGACGGCGTCGGCGCGCCAGGTACGCGACGTCATCTCGGTCAGGCGGGCTCGCACCGTCTCACCGGGCAGGGCGTGGCGCACGAAGATGACGCGGCCGGCCGGGTCGTCCGCGGGCCGGGCCACGCAGTGCCCGCCGTGTGCCGGCGCCCCCACGGCCAGGGTGAGCTCGCGGGACCGCCCACGGCCGGGGACGGGCTGAGCAGGCTGACTGGGCCGGCTGGACTGCGGGGTCATCTGGTCTCCTGGTCATGTGGTCCGACACTGTCAGTAGCGCCGGAGGAGCTGAGGTGGTTGAGGTGACTGTCCACGTGGCGGCGCATGGCGACGTCGGCGTCGATGATGCCCTCGGCGGTGCGGGCGCGCACACCGTGGTGGAAGTGGCGCTGGCCGGGAAGCCCCAGCTGCCAGGGCACGGATGCGACAACGACGCCGGGGGTGAACAGCAGAACGGTCTTGAGGCGCAGAGCGGTCTGGTTGTGGAGGATCTGCTCCCACCAGTGGCGCACGATGTACTCGGGCAGGAAGACGACGACGAGGTCGCGGGGGGACTCCCGGCGCACCGAGCGCACGTAGTTGATGACCGGGCGGGTGATGTCTCGGTAGGGCGAGTCCAGGATCGTCAGCGGCACCGCGATGTCGGCCTCCTCCCAGGCATCCAGAAGGCGCTCAGCGTCGCCGTCGCCGGTGTCCACCGTCAGGGCCTCCAAAGCGGTCGGGTGGGTCGACTGGGCGTAGGTCAGGGCCCGCAGCGTCGGCTGGTGGAGGCGGGACGCCAGGACGATGGCGTGGACGTGGGCCGGCAGCACACGGGCGTCGTGCAGGTCGGAGATGGCCACCTCCTCGCTGACTCGCCGGTAGTGGCGGCGGATCCGGTTCATCACCAGGTAGAGCACCGCCATGATCGTCAGGGTGATCCAGGCCCCGCGGGTGAGCTTGGTGAGCAGGACGATGACCAGGACCGTCCCGGTGCCCAGCAGCCCGATGGCGTTGATGGCCCGGGCGCGTTGCATGCGCGAGCGGGCCCTGGAGTCGGTGGCGATGGTGAGCTCTCGCGTCCAGTGGCGCACCATGCCCACCTGGGAGAGCGTGAAGGAGATGAAGACGCCCACGATGTAGAGCTGAATGAGGCGGGTGGTGCTGGCCTCGAAGCCGATGAGGAAGGCCACGGCGCCCAGCCACAGGACGATGATGCCGTTGGAGAAGGCCAGGCGATCGCCGCGCTGGGAGAGCTGGCGGGGCAGGAACTCGTCGCGGGCCAGGACGCTGGCCAGGACCGGAAAGCCGTTGAAGGCGGTGTTGGCGGCCAGGACCAGGATGAGCCCGGTGACGGCGGCGACCAGGTAGAACATCGGCCGGAAGCCGGAGAAGACGGTGGCGGCGATCTGCCCGATCGCGGGGTCCTGGTGATAGCCGTGCCCCACGGGGACGCCGTTGCGCAGGAGCTGGTGGGCCGGGTCCTCCACCATGCGCACGCCGACAGCACCTGCCAGATGGATGACGCTCATGAGCATCAGGGCGGCGATCGCGCCCAGAAGCAGCAGCGTGGTGGCGGCGTTGCGGGACTTGGGACGCTGGAAGCTGGGGACGCCGTTGGAGATCGCCTCCACGCCGGTCAGGGCCGCACACCCCGAGGAGAAGGCCCGCAGGACCAGGAACCCGCCGGCCAGGCCGGTCAGGCCCTGTTCCCAGCCGGAGTGGGTGACGACGTCGAGCCCGGCGGACTCTGCCTGTCCGAGGGTCCCGGTCAGCTCCTGGATGAAACCGACGACCGCCATGATGCCGATGACACCCATGTACAGGTAGGTGGGGATGGCGAAGGCTCGGCCCGACTCGCGCGAGCCGCGCATGTTGAGCACGGCCAGGAAGGTGACGACGGCGACGGCGATCTCCACCTTGTAGGGAACCAGGGCCGGTAGCGCGGCCGCGAGGTAGGAGGTGCCCGAGGACACCGAGACCGCGACGGTCAGGACGTAGTCGCTCAGCAGGGCCGAGGCCACCAGGAGCCCGGCGTGGGAGCCGAGGTTGGCCGAGACCACCTCGTAGTCGCCGCCGCCCGACGGGTAGGCGTGGACAGTCTGGCGGTAAGAGGCCACGACGACCGCGAGGACACCCACCACTGCCAGGGCGACCCACGGCGACAGGGAGGTGGCGGCGACTCCGGCCACGGCCAGAGTGATGAGCACCTCATCGGGAGCGTAGCCCACCGAGGACAGGGCGTCCGAGGCGAACACCGGAAGGGCTATCCTCTTGGGCAGGAGCGTCTCGCCCAGGGCTCCGCTGGGGACG
Source organism: uncultured Actinomyces sp. (assembly GCA_963552815.1). Classification (GTDB taxonomy): domain Bacteria; phylum Actinomycetota; class Actinomycetes; order Actinomycetales; family Actinomycetaceae; genus Actinomyces. The sequence continues at coordinate 8,520 of CAUVMS010000042.1, forward strand.
GGACGGCCGACGAGAAGCCGCTTGATGCGGTCTGCGAAGTCACGCACGTCTCCAGATGTTACGTCCGCGGCCTGACAACGGAGTACCGTCATCCTCGTGCACTTCGTCATCATGGGCTGTGGCCGCGTCGGAGCGTCCATGGCCGTTCAGCTCGACCGCATGGGGCACTCGGTGTCCGTCATCGACCGGTCCTCGGACTCCTTCCGCCGTCTGCCCTCGGACTTCAACGGCCGCAAGGTCAAGGGGGTCGGCTTCGACCGCGACGCCCTGGAGCAGGCCGGCATCGACGAGGCCTACGCCTTCATCGCGGTCTCCAACGGGGACAACTCGAACATCGTCGCGGCGCGCGTGGCGCGGGAGAGCTTCGGGGTGGACAACGTCGTGGCCCGCATCTACGACTCGCGCCGAGCCGACGTCTACGAGCGTCTGGGCATCCCCACGGTCGCCACCGTGCGGCAGACGGCCGATCAGATGATGCGCCGTATCCTGCCTGGAAGCAGCGCCCGCGAGCTTGAGGACCCCTCGGGCATGGTCGCCCTCATCCAACCCAGCGCCTCCCCGTTGTGGGTGGGGACCACGGTCGGGGGGCTCGAGGACCGCCTGAGGGTGCGCGTCGCCTGGATCTCGCGTGACGCCACCGCCCTGCTGCCCGAGGCGACCACCGTCATCCAGGAGCACGACCGTCTGCACCTGGCGGTGAGCACCGACCGCATCGGCCAGGTGCGCCGGGCCCTGTCACACGCCCCGACCCAGGAGGCCTGAGCCATGCAGATCGTGATTGCCGGAGCCGGATCAGTGGGCCGCTCCATCGCCCGCGAGCTCATCAGCCACGGGCACGAGGTCACGCTCGTCGACCGGTCCGCCGAGGCCATGCGCATCGCCTCGGTTCCGGAGGCCGACTGGCAGCTGGCGGACGCCTGTGACATTGATGCGCTGGAACGCGCCGGAGCCGAGACCTGCGACGTCATCGTGGCCGCCACCGGGGACGACAAGGCCAACCTGGTGATCTCCCTGCTGGCCAAGACCGAGTACGGGGTGCCACGCACCGTGGCCCGGGTCAACAACCCCAAGAGTGAGTGGCTCTTCGATGAGACCTGGGGCGTGGACGTGGCCGTGTCGACCCCGCGTTTCATGACGGCCCTGGTGGAGGAGGCCGTCAGCGTGGGCAGCCTGGTGAGCATCTTCCACTTCCACCAGTCGGGCGCCTCCATGCATGAGCTGACTCTGCCGGAGGACTCACCGGTCATCGGTGAGCTCGTCTCCGACATCGAGCTGCCGCCCCACACGGTGCTGGCGGCGATCCTGCGCGACTACCGCCCCATCACGCCGGACCGCGACGAGCGCTTCGAGCGCGGGGACGAGCTCATCTTCCTCACGGCACGCGAGGGCGAGTCCAGCCTGGAGGAGCTGCCCCTCATCTTCACGTAACCGTGTGGCTCCGGGCCACGTTCACCGGACAGAGGATGACGGCGCTACCGGTCAGTGCTGGTCAGTGCTGAACAGTGTGCGCCTCGGTCTGGGCGATCCGGCTGGGAGCGACCAGCAGCCAGATGAACCACAGGGTCAGGGCGTACAGCGGCACGCCCAGGATGAGGCGGGCGGCCCCCAGGTAGGACACGGCCTGCTCGCCGGCCAGGTAGAGGGGCACCTCGACGACGAGCCGCAGGGCGAACATCAGCGTCAGGACCCAGGTGCCCGCGTGGTAGCGGAGCTTCACGTTGCGCAGGGCGGGGTCGGTGCGCCAGGCCGACGGGAGCGCAGCACCGACGTCGTCGCAACCGCTGGGCTCCTCCGGCTCCTTGGGGCCGTCAGGGTCCTCGCTCCTGCCGGACTCGTCGGCAACCCGGTACCACAGGGTCATGAGCGCGCCCACGATCGGCCAGCCGGCGAGCAGGGAGACCAGGCAGACGACCAGCCAGGCCGCGTTGATCATGAGGCCGACGGCGTAGAAGTTGGAGGCCGCGCCGCTGCGCCACGCCCACAGGGCGGATAGGAGGACCAGCACGATCCCGCCCAGGACCTGTGCCAGGGACTGACGCTGCGCCAGGCGAGCCACGAGGCCGACGGCGCTGACGGTCAGGGAGGCGGCGAGGGCGGGCACCAGCGCGGTAGGCCGCACGGCCACGACGAGGACGAACACGAGGGTGGGAACGACGGACTCGACGACACCGCGCCACCCGCCCACGGCGGCCATGGCGTCGAAGCGTTCGGAGTCGATCGATCCCAGGCCCGTGCGGGTGGCCTCACCGGACCGGTTGCTGCTCATGGTGCGTCCTTTCCCGTGCCTTGTGCTGCCGGCTGCTACTGCCCCGGCCCCAGCAGCTGGTAGGCGGGGTTGTGGATCTGCAGTCGGTGGGTGCCGTCGGCGACCCTCCCCTCGGCCACGAGGTGGGCGCCCGGAGTGATGCCTGCGATACGTCGTCGGCCCCACCACACCAAGTCGATGCTGCCGGTGCCGTCGTAGAGCCGCCCGACGAGAATGGGCTTGTCCTGGCTGGAACGGTAGGTGACCGCTTGCAGGACGCCGGAGACGCGGGCGCGCTGGCGGGACGCCAGGGAGCCGATGGGCTCAGTGCCGCGCCGGCTGGCGGAGCGTTCCTCGTCCTCGGCGTCCAGGTGCTCGCGGTTGGTGCGCAGCACCTTGGACAGCCGCTTGAGGCGGGCGGACAGCGCCGGCATCTAGCGCACTTCGGCGATGGTCGGGCCGGGAGCCAGCGGGTCGATGCCGGGAAGGTCCTCCGCCTCGGGGCCGGCCACGGCTCCGGGGGCGTGAAGAGGCAGGATCTCCCGGGGCGGGCGGGCCTGTCCGTCGCGCACGACGACGATGCCGCGCAGCACCTCCCGCAGCGCCTGGGCCGACTGCTCGGAGGAAGCGGCGTGCCCCTGGAGGACACCGCGCAGGAACCAGCGAGGCCCGTCGATACCCAGGAAGCGGATCGTGCCGATCGTCGTCGTGCCGTCAGGACCACGCATGGGCAGGTGGGCGACGAGCTCGGGGCCGTACTCCCCGTAGCTCTCCTCGTAGCGGGCGCCGTTTCCGGAGAGCTCCTTGGCGATATCGCCTCGCAGCTCATCCCAGATGCCGGCGGTTCGCGGTGCGGCGAAGGCCCGCAGCTCGAGCGCAGAACCGCCCAGTGCGAGGACGACGGCGGTGATGGTGCCGTCGGGGGCCTGCTCCATACGCAGCTGCATGCCGTCGACGGCCGGGACCTGCAGCGCGCCCAGGTCGATGCGGGGCACGTCCTCCTGGTCCTCAGGCAGCTCCTGCAGGTCCCAGGGCCCGGAAGCGGCCGCAGGCTCGGCGACGTCGGCTCTGGCGTCACGTTCGAGAGCGGAGTCGTCAGAATCAGTGGATGCGTCGTCACGGCGGCGCGAGAACAGTCCCATGGGATTCTCCTGAGTTGGGTGGCGGCGTCAGCCGGCGCAGTCGGCGCACACCGGCAGGCCGGTCGCCTCATCAACGAAGGCCAGCTGGCTGCGGTGGTGGACGAGGAAGCACTCCGAGCAGGTGAACTCGTCCTCGAGCTGAGGAACGACGTGAACGCTCAGCTCCTCACGGGACAGGTCAGCCCCGGGGAGCTCAAAGCCCTCGGCCGCCTCGTTCTCGTCCTCCTCGATCGCGGCGGAGGACTGGTCCTTCTGCCGCGAGGTCAGCTCCTCGATGGAATCAGCCTCGGGCTCGTCATCATTCTTGCGCGGGGCGTCGTAGTCGGTCGCCATGGCCTCGTCACTTTCTTCTGTCGACGACTCTCGGGTGGCCTCAGGGACAGCAGTCGAGCCGCGTCCAGACACTGGCGTGGCGACGACGATCGGCGTATCCGTCCCGGAAAGGCACGCGCACAATAGCACCGACAGGCGGCCCGTCAAGCCAAATCGCCCGGCAAGAGGCCACAGTTCGCTTGCAGTGTGCTCCATCGCGCCCGATTGCGCTTGATCAGATGGTCTTCACACGTGCTTCACATGTGGCACACCGCTGCGCCTCCCACGGCTTGGCGCCTGCGGATGGCAGGCTGTGAAGCACAGTGGAGCATATCGCGCTGACATCGGGATGAAGGAGGCCCCACCCATGGTCGAACTCGAGCTGCTGGGTGCCAACGGTGACACGATTGTCATGACGGACGAGGACGGCGAGCGCTACAGCATCGTCGTCGACGACGCCCTACGCGCCGCGGTGCGCCGTGACCGCGGCGCGATCGTGCCCCCAGCAGGGGCCACGGCAGAAGGACCGGCACCCCTGCGCCCCCGCCAGCTCCAGGCCTACATGCGCGCCGGCGCCACCGCCGCCGAGGTCGCGATCAGCACCGGCATGGACGTGGAGCACGTGCGCCGCTTCGAGGGGCCGGTGATCGCGGAACGCCAGTGGGCCGTCTCGCAGGCCCAGGCCTGCCGTATCGGCTGGGAGAAGGACTCCCCCCTGCTCGGCGAGCTGGTCGTGGACCGGCTGGCCACGCGCGGCGTCGACCCCTCAAGCCTGCAGTGGGACGCGTTGCGTGAGGGGCGCGACCCCTGGCTCATCATGGTGACCTTCGTGCAGTCCGCCGAGGAGAAGCAGGCCCGCTGGTCCCTGGACCTGACGGCGCGGGCGGTCCACGCCCTGGACGATGAGGCGCGCTGGCTCACGGAGGCCGGGGCCGGGGCCCAGCGCCCGGTGGTCTTCGACCAGGACTCGCCGGCGCCCGGAGCCTCGGCCACGGCGCCGTCGGCCCACTCCGGGCACTCCCCCGCCACCGCGGGCTCACCGGGCACCGGTGCGATGTCGGCCGTCTCGGCTTCGACCGCTGCCTCTGGCGAGCACTCCGGCCTGGCCGTCGAGGTGCCCGCCGGGATGCTGCCCGTGCGGGAGTACGCCCGTCCCACCAGTGGGGCGATGTCTGCGAACGACACCGACGCGCTGCTGGCCGACCTGGCCTCCAGCCGGGGCCGACGCGTGGAGGTCGAGATGCCGCGCGACGACGAGGTGGATGGTTTCCTCGGCGAGGAGCATGGGGAAAAGGGCGCCCTCACCGACCCTCACGGCATCGACTACGTCAGCAGCCCGGAGAGCCCCGAGGTCCCCTCGCCCCCGACGCAGGGGGAGCGCCGCGCCGAGGCCCGCGCTGAGGTCGGCAGCAGGACGGACGACGAGCCCCTGGAGCAGGCAGCGGAGCTGAGCGCGCAGGTCTACTCCATGTCGGAGCGCCGGCGACGCCACACCGGCAACCACCCGGCCGGAACCAGGCTGGTGACGGCCTCGAGCGCTGCCCCCGCGGCGCCGTCGGCCCCGAGTCCCGCCGTCGGGCGCGTACCGGTGGGGCGTCAGGCTCCGGTGGGTACTGACAGCCCCACCGAGCCGGTGCCGGAGATTCCTATGCCCTCGCGGTCCGAGGTCATGGCCAAGGCCTCCCCCAGTCCGTCGGCGGCCTCGGCGGCGGGCACCCAGGAGGCGCTGCCCGACATGCCCAGGTCGGTTCCGGCCAAGAAGAAGTCGCGGCGCCGCTCACGCCGCTCCGTCCCCTCCTGGGACGAGATCGTCTTCGGAGCCAGGCCGGAGTAGCTGGGCGCCCGGCCCCTCTCTCAGCCCCGTCACACGACCATTCAGGCCTCGGTGACGAGCAGCGGCACCCGGGTCTCAGCGGGCGTGAAGGAGCCGTGGACGCCGGGCATGGCGATGGCGGGCTCGGAGTGGACCCGGGGGTCGACGAGCACCCAGGTGCCGGCCATCGCCACGACGACGTCGCCGACGACCCCACGCGCCCGGGGACTGAGGGCCCCCAGGTGCTCGGCGGCCTGCTCACGGGTCCCGATCCAGGCCGCCCGCTCCCCCAGGACCTGGCGGTACCGGTGCGCCACCTCAGCGGCCAGGTTCGCGTTGCCGTCGGCGACGTGCAGGTGCGTCAGGCGGGGCTCTCCGGCCACGGCGACCACGTCGCGCACAAGCTCACGGTGGGCGGTCAGCTCGATGCGGTGGTCGGCGTCGGTATCGACCATCCCGTGGTCGGCGCTCAGGATGATCCGGGTGCCGGCGGGGACCCGTCGGGCCAGCTCGGCCATGGCGGCATCGAGGCGCTCGAGCTGGGCCAGCCACTGCGGGCTGCGCCAGCCGTGCTTGTGACCGGTGTGGTCCAGTTCGCCGACGTAGAGGTAGACCAGGGGCGTTCCGCGGCGTAGCGCCTCCGCGGCCAGACCGGGCCGATCCTCCATGCGGTCGGCTCCCCGGTGCTCAGCGCCCCGCAGGGCCGCCTCAGTCAGGCCGGAGCCGGCGAAACGTGCCGGGCCGATGCTCACCGCGCTGCCCCGGCTGATGCGCTCGAAGATCGTGGGCACGTCCTGCCAGGCCCGGGGGCTGGGGGCGTCATCACCCTGCCAGGTGATGAGGCTGAGGACCTGGGCGGAGCTGGGGACCGTGGAGGCGGGCAGAGCGGGCCCCAGGCCGGGGCGGAGCACCGAGTAGCCGACCATGCCGGTGGTACCGGGCAGGGCGGAGGTTCCCAGCGTGGTCAGAGCCGCCGCCGTCGTCGAGGGGCGGCAGGTGAGGATCCCCGTGCTGCTGCCACTGTCGTTGCCGTCGTAGCCCTGCACCAGCCATCTGCGCAGGGTGGGGGTGTGTCCGCGACGCTGATGGAGCATCTCCAGCCCCAGCCCGTCGACGAGGACGACGACGGTCCCGGGCCCGTCACCGGGGTCGCCTGCCGGCTCGATCCCCCAGCGGCGTGCGAGGCGACGGGCCTGGACCTCGGTGACGACCGAGGCGCTCAGAGCGGGGTCGTTGATGTCGGCCAGGGGCAGCCCGGCGCTGACCGCTCCGACCGCCAGGACGTAGCGGAACGCCGGATCCTGCGCGGACTCCATGGTGGGGCCCGGCGCAGGGCCTGTGGAAGGGGTGGCGGGGCTCATCGCAGGCGCTGTCACAGGAAGGCGGCGCGTGCCGTCATCTGCGAGAGCCGGCTGGCGAATGCCTCGGCCCGGGCCAGGGCGGCCGCTCCCTCGACGCCTGCGGCCACGCGGATGACGATGTCGTCGGGAACGGAGACACCGGTCATGCCGTGGTCGGCCTGGCAGTCGGGGTCGCCGCAGGTGGCCGGCTCCATGTCGATGCGACGCACCGATCCCCAGGAGACCGCGATCGTCATCTCGGTCAAGGTGCCGCCGTCCTGAGCGGGGTCGGACACGCCCCGGGTCAGGGCCATGGAGCGGATACGGCTGAGTGGAACGGCCTCGCTGGTGGCCAGGGCGCCGGGACTGCCGTCGTCGCGGGGCGCATCGTCGACGTGGACGATGATGAGACGGGTGGAGGTCAGGGACAGGACGGTCAGGTGCCGGTGGACGGCCTCGGCGAACGTGGTCTCGGCCTGGACCATGCCGGAGATGATCTCCTCCTCGCCCGCGGCCAGACGGAGCGTGTCGAGCACCAACTCGGGGTAGTAGCCGGCCAGCTCCACCTGTTGCGCCAGCTCTGCGGCCGCGTCCTTCAACACCTCAGAGGTGGCCGAGCCGGCGGCCGGGCAGGCGGCCGAGTTCTGGCGTGGATGGGTCGTCATGGTCGCCATTGTGCCACCGCCATCAACCAGCGGAAGAGCCCTTCCACCGCCGCCCGGCCACCGTGCGCAGGCGCGTCTGACCTGTCACGCCCGGGTGTCGTGGTTTGTTTTCGGCCCGATTCCTCGGACAATGCGCCCATGCCGAAGTCTGCCTCCACCCAGACTCCTCCCCCGACTGACGGGGAGATCGTCGACCTCGACCTGTCCACGGAGATGCGCACCAGCTTCCTGGAGTACGCCTACTCCGTCATCTACGCGCGAGCTCTGCCGGACGCTCGCGACGGGCTCAAACCGGTTCAGCGCCGCATCCTGTTCCAGATGGACCGCATGGGGCTGCGCCCCGACCGCCCGCACGTGAAGTCCTCACGAGTCGTGGGCGACGTCATGGGACGGCTCCACCCCCACGGCGACACCGCGATCTACGAGGCGCTGGTGCGCCTGGCCCAGCCCTTCACGATGCGTCTGCCGCTCATTGACGGTCACGGCAACTTCGGCTCCCTCGACGACGGCCCAGCGGCCCCCCGCTACACCGAGGCGCGTCTGGCCGCCTCGGCGCTGGCGCTGACGGCGGACCTGGACGAGGACACGGTCGACTTCGCCCCCAACTACGACTACACACTCACCGAGCCGGAGGTCCTGCCCGCGGCCTTCCCGAACCTGCTGGTCAACGGCGCGGCCGGAATCGCGGTGGGCATGGCCACGAACATGCCGCCGCACAACCTCGTGGAGGTCGTGGCGGCCGCCCGGCATCTCCTGACCCACCCTGAGGCGTCCCTAGAGGACCTCATGGCCTTCGTGCCGGGCCCGGACCTGCCCGCAGGCGGCATGATCGTGGGCCTGGACGGGATCCGCGAGGCCTACCGCACCGGGCGGGGCAAGTTCCTCACGCGCGCCACCGCCCACGTGGAGTCCATCTCACCGCGCCGCAAGGGCATCGTGATCACCGAGCTGCCCTACATGGTGGGGCCCGAGAAGGTCATCACTCGGATCAAGGAGGCCGTGGGCTCCAAGAAGCTCCAGGGCATCACCGACGTCGCCGACCTCACCGACCGCAGGCACGGCACCCGGATGGTCATCAGCGTCAAGAACGGCTACAACCCCGAGGCCGTTCTGGCCCAGCTCTACAAGCACACGCCGTTGGAGGACTCCTTCGGCATCAACAACGTCTCCCTCGTGGACGGCCAGCCCCACACCCTGGGGCTGCGCGAGCTGCTGGAGGTGTTCGTGCGCCACCGCCTCACGGTGGTCACGCGGCGCACCCGGTTCCGCCTGGGCAAGCGCCGCGAGCGCGCCCACCTCGTGGACGGTCTGCTCATCGCCATCCTCGATATCGATGAGGTCATTGCCGTCATCCGTTCCTCCGACGACGCCTCCACGGCGCGCACCCGGCTCATGCAGGTCTTCGACCTCACCGAGCCACAGGCCAGCTATATCCTCGAGCTCCAGCTGCGCCGGCTCACGAAGTTCTCGGTCATCGAGCTGGAGAAGGAGCGCGACGAGCTGGCCCGGGAGATTGAGGCCCTTGAGGCGATCCTGGCCGACGACGTCCTGCTGCGCCGCGTGGTCTCCCGCGAGCTGGCGGCCGTGGCCGAGCAGTTCGGCACGCCGAGACGCACGGTGCTGCTGGAGGCCTCCGGCGAGCGCGTGACGTCGTCGGCCGCCAGCGCTGCGACTCCGGACGACGCCTCCGCCTCCTCCGGCGGGGTGGCGAAGCGGGCCGGCGTCTCCGCTCAGCCGATGACGCTCATGCCGAGCTCGTCCCCGGTTCCGCTCACCGTCCCCGACGACCCGTGCCGGGTGTTGCTGTCCGCCACTGGTCTGGTGGCGCGCACTCCTGGAGCCGAGCCGGTCGCCCGTACCGGTGGGCGCCAGCCCCACGACGCCCTGACCTCCCAGGTGGCCACCACGGCGCGGGGGCGCATCGGCGCGGTCACGGATACCGGCCGGCTGGTGCTGCTCGACGTCGTCTCCACCCCGGAGGTGCCCCGTACCGCGGGTGCCCCGGGCCTGGCCGGTGCCGCCCCGGTCCGCCAGCTGGTGGACATCGATCCTGAGGAGAAGGTGGTGGGCCTGGTCCCGGTGGACTCGGCCGAGCACGCGCCGATCGCCCTGATCACGGCCGGCGGCGTCGTGAAGCGGGTCAAGCCCGGTGATGGGCCCAGGAACGCCGAGAGCTGGGAGGTCATCTCCCTGTCCGACGGCGACCGGGTGGTCTTCGCCGGAACGGCGGCGGACACGGACTTCCTGGTCATGGTGGCCTCTGACGCTCAGCTGCTGCGGTTCCAGGCCGCCAAGGTGCGCCCCCAGGGTCGGGGCGCCGGCGGCATGGCGGGGATCTCGCTGCGCGAGGGCGCCCGGGTGATCGCCGGTGCGGCGGTTCCCGAGGATCTCCTGGCCGAGGCGGTGGTGGTGACGGTGGCCGGGTCCGAGGGCTCGCTGCCGGGCACCGGCGGCGGCAGCGTCAAGGTGACGCCGCTGGACCGCTACCCGGCCAAGGGGCGGGCCACGGGCGGGGTGCGCTCCCACCGCTTCCTGCGCGGCGAGGACGAGCTCGTGACCGCCTGGGTGGGCGTGGCCCCGGCGCGGGCGCTGCGCGAGGGAGGCAGACCGGTCACTCTGCCGGAGGCCGATGAGCGGCGTGACGGCTCCGGCTCGCCGCTGCCGGCCCCCATCGTCGGTATCGGCTAAGCAGGTTGCCGGGGCGGATTGCCTCGGATACCACCCGTCGTCACGTCGGATGTGCCTAGAGTGGCCCATGGCTGATCAACCGTCCGCAGACCTGATCGTCAGGGACGTGCGCATCGTCCCCTTCCGCTCCCGCACCGAGCTGAGCAGGCTCCGCTGCAGCGGCTCGGGCCTGGGATCCCTGGATGCGCCGCCCTGCCCGGGTGAGCCCGTTGACGTGCGCGTGGAGGCAGGCCGCGTCGTCGAGGTGGGGCGGGGGCTGAGCGCACCTGGGATACGGGTGCTTCAGGCCGATGGTTCCTTCCTCGTCCCCGGCCTGTGGGACGCCCACGCCCACCTGGACATGGAGGCGGCGCGCTCGGCGCGCATCGACACACTGGCCACCCGCAGCGCCGAGGAGGCCCTGGAGCTGGTGGCCCAGGCTCTGCGGGATCATCCAGCCGGTTCGCGGCCGGCCACGATCCAGGGCTTCGGGCACCGCCTGTCCAACTGGCCCCGGGTCCCCACCGTGGCCGAGCTCGATGCCGTCACCGGCGATATCCCCACGCTGCTCATCTCCGGGGACGTGCACTCCGGGTGGCTGAACTCGGCGGCGCTGCGCGTCTTCGGCCTGCCGGAGGCCAGCGCCCAGGACCCGGGGGCGCCGATGAAGGAGGATCCGTGGTTCGCCCTGCTTGACCGCCTCGACGAGGTCCCGGGCACCCGCGAGCTGCGCGAGTCCGGCTACCGGCAGGTTCTGAGCGACATGCTGGCCCGGGGCATCACCGGCGTGGTCGACATGAGCTGGTCGGAGGACCCCGGCGACTGGCCGAGGCGCCTGCAGGCCATGGCGGCCCAGGGCCTCCCCCCAGTGGCGCTGCCCCGCATCCGGATCGCGGTCTACCGCGACAAGCTGGAACGCTGGATCGCCCGGGGCCTGCGCACCGGCGTCGAGCTGCCGGGCTCGCCGCACCTGGCCGACGGCTCCCCGGCGCTGGTCCAGGGACCGCTCAAGGTCATCGCCGACGGGTCGATGGGGTCGGGCAGCGCACACATGTGCGAGCCCTACCCGGCCGAGCTGGGGGTGGACCACCCCCACGGCGTGGTCAACATCAACCGGGCCGAGCTCACCGACCTCATGACCCGGGCCGCCCAGCAGGGTTATGAGATGGCCATCCACGCCATCGGGGACGCGGCCGTCAACGACGTCGCCGCCGCCT
>CAUVMS010000043.1:0-19703 GCA_963552815.1 uncultured Actinomyces sp.
CACGTCCACACCGCGGCGCTGTGCCTCGCCGCCGTCTGCCTGGTCCTGCTCACCCACATCGGCGGCCCCGACAACACGACGGTCCTCTACCTGCCCATGATCGGCATTGGTGTGGCCTGGGCCTCAATCGTGGGCATACCCTACGTTATGGCCACCGAGATGATCCGCAAGGAGCGCCGAGGCGTCTACATGGGCGTCATCAACATGATGATCGTCGTCCCCCAGCTCCTTCAGACCCTCACCTTCGGTCCCATTTACAAGCACCTGCTCGGCAACCACCCTGTCAACGCCATGCTCTTCGTCGCAGTCTTCCTCGTCATCGCCGGCCTGCTCATCGAGTGGATCGACACCGACAAGGACGCCGACCCGAGGGTGCGCGCCGCCGCCATCGCCGCCACCGAGACTGCCGTCGCCTGATCGGGCGCATATGCGCCACATGAAAGGATGACACTTGTGACCTACAACACCATTGTTGCCGCAGTCGGCAATCTTGAGGAGAACACCCACGTCATCGATCGCGCCTGCGAGATGGCGCGACTGTGTGACGCCACCCTTCTCCTCGTGGCCGGCTACGACCCCGTCTCGCCCCGGGACAAGGCTCGCATCAACGAGTTTGCCCCCGTCGCCGATGTGTGGGTCGGGCTCACCGAGGACCAGGCCTACGCCGTCGTCGAGAAGGCGCGTGATACCGCCGTTGAGCGCGGCGTCACCCTCGCCCAGGGCGTCGTCGTCGAGGGCACGGCGGTCGATGCCGTCACCCTCGTCGCCTTGGAGACCGAGGCGGACCTCGTCATCGTTGGATCCAAAGGCGTCGATTCGCTGTTCGGCCGCATCTTCGGAGCCGTCTCCGTCCAGGTGCTCCGCAAGTCGAAGTGCGACGTCCTCGTCGTCGTTCCCTAGTCGCCGGATAGACGTCGGACGCACGCGTCGGATCCTGCGCGATCGGACCGGCGGCGGATGCCCGCCACGCGGAAGTGTGGCGGGCATCCGCCGCTATGTTTTGAGGTTCTTCGTGTGTGAGGGCGTGGTCGGGGTGAGCGGGTGCCGGTGGTTCGGCGTCTCAGGGTCCTGCGCGGTCGTACTCGGCGTCGCGTGGTCGTACCCGGCGGCGCGCGGTCGTACCTTAGAGGGGCTCTAAGGTACGACCGCGCGGTTTTACGTACGACCGCGTGCGCTGGGGGTACGACCACGCGGTTTTACGTACGACCGGGTGGGATCGCGTACGACCACGTACCCCGAGACCCCGACGAGGAAAGCCCCGCACAACCCCGTCCCCACGACACGAAGAACCCGTTTTGAGCAGTTGTCGTAACTCCTGTGATACGTGGGGCCGGGCTGGGCGCATGGCGACGCTGGAGCTGCCCGCCGGCCTGGTCCTGCCCGGCCCCACCGGGGCACCCGACGGCGAGCCCCTGTCCACCCGCATCACCCTGCCGGGACACACCGGCCTGTTGGCGCTGCGCCATTAAGCCCTAGGGCCGGCCGGCGCAGCCCTGTTCGCGGCTGGGTGAGCCGGTTACATTGTGGGACCGGGGTCACATAGAGTGGAGTTTGTGCGCCTGCGCGTGCACGGAGTCCCAAGTAGTTCCGCAAGAACCGAAAGAGGCAAGGATGCCCAAGTACGTTTACCGCTTCAGCGAGGGTGACAAGGACCAGAAGGATCTCCTGGGTGGCAAGGGAGCGAACCTGGCGGAAATGACCCGCCTCGGCCTGCCCGTGCCCCCCGGCTTCACCATCACCACCGACGCCTGCCGCGCCTACCTGGCCGACGGCGAGGTCCCCGACGAGCTCGCTGTTCAGGTCACCACCGCCCTGCGCGATGTGGAGGAGGAGCTGGGGCGTGAGCTCGGTGCTGCCGAGGATCCGCTGCTGGTTTCGGTACGCTCCGGCGCCAAGTTCTCCATGCCCGGCATGATGGAGACCGTCCTCAACATCGGCCTCAACGACATCTCCGTCGAGGGCCTGGCCGCCGCCAGCAGCGACGAGCGCTTCGCCTGGGACTCCTACCGCCGCCTCATCCAGATGTTCGGCAAGACCGTCCTGGACATCGACGGCGAGTACTTCTCCGACGCCCTGGACGCCAAGAAGGTCGAGCGCGGTGTCACGCTCGACTACGAGCTGGACGTGGCCGCGCTCACCGAGCTTGTCGAGCAGTACAAGGAGATCGTGCGCGAGCATGCCGGCATCGACTTCCCCCAGGACCCGCGCGCCCAGCTCGACATGGCCACCGAGGCCGTCTTCCGCTCCTGGAACACCGAGCGCGCCCACATCTACCGCCGTCGCGAGAAGATCCCGCACGACCTGGGAACGGCCGTCAACGTGTGCGCCATGGTGTTCGGCAACATGGGGGAGACCTCCGGAACCGGCGTGTGCTTCACCCGGGACCCCTCCACCGGGCGCACCGGCGTCTACGGCGACTACCTGGTCAACGCCCAGGGCGAGGACGTTGTCTCCGGTATCCGCAACACCCTGTCCCTGGCCGACCTCGAGCGCATGGACAAGAACTCCTACGACGAGCTGCGTTCCATCATGCGCCGCCTGGAGACCCACTACCGTGACCTGTGCGATATCGAGTTCACCATCGAGCGCGGCAAGCTGTGGATGCTCCAGACCCGCGTGGGCAAGCGCACCGCCGCGGCCGCCTTCCGCGTGGCCACCCAGCTCGTCGACGAGAGGCTCATCACCACCGATGAGGCCCTCACACGCGTCTCCGGCGAGCAGCTCACCCAGCTGATGTTCCCCCAGTTCGACGACGACTCTGGCCGCGACCTGCTCACCCGCGCCATGCCCGCCTCCCCGGGCGCCGCCGTGGGCTACATCGCCTTCGACAACGACGAGGCCATCGCCCGTGCTGAGAAGGGCGACCCCGTCATCCTCGTTCGCCGCGAGACCAACCCCGACGACCTGCCCGGCATGGTCGTGGCCGCCGGCGTGCTCACTGCCCGCGGTGGCAAGACCAGTCACGCCGCCGTCGTCGCCCGCGGCATGGGCAAGACCTGTGTGTGTGGCGCCGAGGCCCTGGAGGTCGACGCCGCCGGCAAGACCCTGCGCGTGGCCGGGCGCGAGGAGGTGCTCACCAGCGAGGACATCATCGCCATCGACGGTACCTCCGGCGAGGTCTTCCTCGGCGAGGTGGGCGTCGTCGACTCCCCGGTCATGACCTACCTGCGCCGAGGCCTGACCGAGGCCCTCGACGCGGCCGGCGACGTCGACACCCGCGAGCTCGTCACCTCCGTGGACCGCCTCATGCGCCACGCTGACGAGGTGCGCCGCCTCAAGGTGCGCGCCAACGCCGACACCCCCGACGACGCCCGCCACGCCATCCACCGCGGCGCCCAGGGCGTGGGCCTGTGCCGCACCGAGCACATGTTCCTGGGCGAGCGCAAGCAGTTCGTCCAGAACCTCATCCTGGCCGCCTCCGACGCCGAGCGCGAGGCCGCCCTGGACGCTCTCCTGCCGCTGCAGAAGGGCGACTTCACCCAGATGTTCGAGACGATGGACGGCAAGCCCATGACGGTGCGCCTCATCGACCCGCCGCTGCACGAGTTCCTTCCGGACCTCACCGAGCTAAGCGTCAAGGTGGCCGTCGACCGTGAGCGCGGCGAGCTGGACCCAGCCGATGAGGAGCTCCTGGCCGTGGTGCGCAAGAACCACGAGTCCAACCCGATGCTCGGCCTGCGTGGCGTCCGCCTGCTGCTGACCATGCCGGGCCTCATCGAGCTGCAGGTGCGCGCCATCGCCGAGGCCGCCGTCGAGCGTCTCAAGGTCGGCGGCGACCCGCACCCCGAGATCATGATCCCGCTCATCGGCTCGGTGCGCGAGCTCCAGCTGGCGCGTGAGCGCGTGGAGCAGGTGCTGCGGGAGGTCTCCGAGGCCTCCGGCTACGTGCTCGACTTCCCGGTGGGCTGCATGGTCGAGCTGCCGCGCGCGGCCATCACCGCCGCCCACATCGCCGAGGAGGCCGACTTCTTCTCCTTCGGCACCAACGACCTGACCCAGACCACGTGGGGCTTCTCTCGCGACGATGTCGAGGGCTCCTTCGTGGGCCGCTACATCGACGACGGCATCTTCGGAGTCTCCCCCTTCGAGACCATCGACGTCGACGGCGTGGGCGGCATGGTGCGCCTGGGCGTCGAGGGCGGCCGCTCCACCAAGCCGACGATGAAGCTGGGCGTGTGCGGTGAGCACGGCGGCGACCCCGAGTCCATCACCTTCTTCCACCAGGTGGGCCTGGACTACGTCTCCTGCTCGCCCTTCCGTGTGCCGGTGGCCCGCCTGGAGGCCGGGCGCGCGGCTGTCATGGACAAGGGCGAGTAACCGCGAGCCGTTCCCAACCAGCCGCGAGCAGTGGAGCCGGCCGGTTCGACCCTGGGGGTCTGAGCCGGCCGGCTCCACTGTCTCCGCTGTCCTGGCTGTCCTGCCCGCGCCCGGACTCAGTCGCGGTTCATCAGCACCTGGGCGAAGCGCGCCGTCTGGGAGGGCTTAAGGTCGGGCAGGTAGGCCCGGGCGATCGCGATCCCCACCGTGGGAAGGTCCACCAGGTCGGGGACCGCCAGGTACATGGGTACCGCCCGCGGCTTGAACTTGCGCTTGTAGGCGTGCAGGGAGCCGAATCCGTAGGCCGGCTCCAGCATGGAGGCCAACAGGTCGATGAGCGGGTCGAAGCGCGAGGAGGTGGCGCCGTCAGTCGGGGCGGAGCGGGTCAGCGGCGCCCCGGACAGGGACAGGATCTGCAGTCCCTCGGCCTGGGCGTCCTGGGCGGCGCGCCCGATGAGGTACTCCATGACGGGGCGGAAGCCGCCTTCGCGCCGGCGCATGAAGTCCAGGGTCAGGCCGATGACCTCCCCTCTGCGGTAGATCGGCAGCCAGGAGGTGACACCCTGGACGGTGCCGTCGGTGTCGACGGCCAGCAGCAGGCGCGTCTCGGGAGTGTCGAGCTCGGCGATGCCGCCCAGGGTGAACCCCATCTCCGGTAGGGGCTTGTCACTGACCCAGGCCTGGGAGATGGCGCGGATCTGGTCGCGCTGTCCGGCAGGGCACTCGGAGAAGGTGGTCCACACGGCCTCGATGCCCTGCTTACGGGCGTGGTTGAGGGCAGTGCGCACGTCCTGGTAGGCCTTGCCGCGGAAGGCCAGGTCCGGCAGGTCCAGGACGGCTTCCTCGGCCACCTGCAGGATCGTCCAGCCCATGGCGCGGGCCGCCTCCATCGCCGGGGCGTGCACGCAGTAGAGGGCCGGGGTGAGTCCGGCGTCGGTGGCGAAGGCCGCGAAGTCGCGCACCGCCTGGGCCACGTCGGCGTCGTCGGCGGCGGGGTCCCCGACCGTCAGGGCCACGTCGCGGCTGGGACGGTAGGAGAAGCCGGCCGTCCCCGCCTCGTTGACCCAGGCCTCGTTGCCCTCCCACGTGAGCATCCAGCCCAGTGTCCCGGCGCCGCGGGTGCGCACCAGGTCGGTGAGCTGCTCGCGGCTGGATACCCGGGTACGGGCGGGCGCCGACTGGGCCAGCCACACCCACAGGATCGTCAGGAGCCACACCAGGACCGGCACCCACGCGGTGAGGAGGTGAGCCAGCGGGGTCAGGGGCTCCACGACGAAGCCCATGATGCCGCCGGTACTCACGGGCAGCAGGTAGGACAGGTAGGTCTTCAGCAGGTCGGGCCAGCTCGCGTAGGGGGAGAAGTCCCGGGAGACGAACAGGCCCCCGAGCGCGCTGACGGCCGCGCCGCCGACGACGGTCAGGACCCAGGCGACGACGGCGCGGCGGATGACGCCGGGGCGCGAGCCCAGGGTGAAGCAGCTCATCTTCCACACCACGAGGCTGATGACCACGATGTTGAGCATCAGCGGCACCAGCAGGTGACCGGAGCGCAGCCAGCTGTGCAGGAGCCTGGCCGTGGTGGGGACGGACTCGGGCAGCCGTGCGTCGAGCTTCTCCACCAGGGCGAACAGAGCCGCGCAGGCCCCCAGGAAGATCTGGAGCGCGATGGTGCCCAGGGCCGCCGAGCGGCGTCCGCGGCGCAGGCCGTCGGCCAGGACCAGCTGGAGCAGGGCCGGCATGCACAGCAGGAGCAGCTCGACCGGGTAGATGACGGCATCCTTGGGCAGGATCGCGGGGGTCAGCCCGTAGCGGGCGTTGGCCAGCGGGCCGGCGGCGTTGCTCACCACCGCCAGGGCGCAGCCCACCGACCAGCAGGCCACCAGGAAGGCCACGAGCTCGCGCTCCACGCGTCGGGGCAGCTCCTGGGAGGGGGCGGTCTGCTGCCCGCGTTCCAGGACGATGCCCATGATGAGGCCGACGACGCCCGCCCCCAGGCGCGCCAGGGCGCCGACGGTACCGGTGACGGCGGCCGAGACGATGAGAACGGCGAACATGACCAGGCGCACGCGCCGCCGCCAGGCCGGGCGCATCACGCTGGTGGAGGCCGCCACCAGGCCGGCGAGGGGCAGGCTGACACCCTGGATCGGGGCGTGGACGAGGTAAGGGGGCCAGGTCTCCCACACCTGCCCGATGAGCGGGTAGAGCGCCTGAGCCATGGCGATGCCCCCAGCGGTGGAGACGACGCCGGTGACAAGCCACCTCCGCGTCCCCAGGAGCCGTTCCAGCAGCACGCCGATGGACAGCAGCACGATGACGCCCGCCACCGGCACCAGGTGGCCGGGGGCCACCCAGGCGGTCAGCAGGGTCCAGGCGCGCTGAGGCTGGTGGATGTAGGCGGACAGGGCGATCTGCCCCCTGCGCCCCCAGGGCAGGAGGGCGAGACCGACGATGAGGATAAGCGCGGCGGAGGCGGTTGCAGCCGGCGCGGGGGCCAGCCAGGCGCGCGAGGCCCGCCGGGCCCAGTGCGAGTGCTCCTTCAGACGGCAGAGCCGGGTCGTGGGCGCGTCAGGCTCGGCGGAGGGCCGGGCCGAGACGGACTGGGAGGAGGCGGAGGAAGTGGAGGAGGCCTGGGAGGGCACGCTCTGGGGTACGTCCGGAGAAGTCGCGGTGGACGAGGCCGACGACATGAACACTCCTCAAGCGGTAGGTGATGAGAGGTTGGGGGCGGATAAAGATCGGTCGGTTCTCCGGGAGGAGCCGGAGTCCGCGAGGGACCGGCGGAGACCTACAGGCTCATGAGAGGCCCGAGAGTATCGGTGAGTGAGGAGCCGGAAGGGGCCAACCAGCCGACATTCTTATCCACTTCGTAGGCATCCTCATCCCCCTCGAGGCGGAGGCGGCCATGAGACCGGTCTCTCCAAGAATCGGGGATGAACCTGAGAGAAAACCCCGACATATGCGTCCGCCGGTAGTTTTCTCACAGTGCGGGGTTCGATGTGTCGGACCGGCGGCCCGCCCTTCGTTGCCGTGATGAGATAGTCTGCCGTGTGCTGGCGGTCGTGACAGGATGGCTGGGCACTGTGGTGACGGACGGCTCGACCGTGCGTTCGTCTACTCGTGTGCCTGCCCGTGCTAGCGGCCATTGCGGAGCAGGACGACGAGGAAAGGCGGCCCGATTCATGGCCATGTACGAGCTCGACGGCAACCACCTCCTGCCCGTGCGCCTGGGACGCTCCGCTGACGCCATCACCCTGTCCCACAGCCTCGTCGCCATCCAACGTCAGATCGTCGACGTCCTGCGCCGTCCGCTCTTCCCCCTGGCCTGGGACCAGGTCAACGGCGGTCAGAGCCTGACCGCCCTGGACGCCACCGGACAGGTCGTCGTCGTCGAGGTCCTGGAGAGTGTCGACTCCACCGGGTTGCTCGCCGCCATGTCGCGTCTGACCGCGGCCGCCGCCGCAGGCCGCCGTGAGATCGCCAGCAGGTACGCGGGCGGGTTGGGGGCCTTCAGCAGGGACTGGAACGAGTTCCGCGAGGCCATGCCGGCCCAGGTCGAGGCCGGGCCTCGGCTGACGATCCTGAGCGCCTCCCTGGAGCCCGACGTCGTCGGGGGACTGGGCGTGCTGGCCTCCTCCGGGCTGGAGATCCACGAGGTGGACGTGAGAATCGTGGATGAGTCCCGCATCGTCGTCGTCGTGGAGAAGATATCCGGGACGGATATGGCCGCCGGGGGGCCGCTGCTCGTGGCGCGTGCGCCCCGCCCGGCTCTCGCTGGTTCTTCCGGTCCTGGCGGCCCGACCGGCTCGCGCGCCATGAATGCCTTGGAACAGGCCGAGCAGGTGAGCCCGGTGACCGGCCCCATCGAGATCGTCCTGCCGCAGGAGCCGGCCGGTGAGCCTGACACCGATGCCGGCGATTCAGCCGTCCCCATCGGCGCATTCGCCGCAACGGGGGCCGCCGATGCGCTCTCCGAGATGTTCGAGCCGGTGGCCGTGACCGCCGAGCAGCCGCAAGTGCACGCTGCGGCCGCTGACCGGGCAGCCGACAGGGCTCAGGAGACAGCCGGGGACGCAGCGGCCGCCCTGGACGACGGCGCCTCTGACAGCTCCACCGACAGCTCCACTGACGACTCCCGAACCGACTCCACTTCCGGTTCCACGGCCGGCTCCTCGGGGGGCCCGGCTGCCGATGACCCCGGGGTGAACGGGCACGATGCGGTTGACGGCCGGCCCGAGCACACCATGGACTCCTCCCAGGGTTCCTCAGGGGAATCCTCAGCGGACGTCGTCTCCGAGAGCGCCGGAAACGCGGATGCGGTCGAGCTGGATACCTCTGGCGCCTCTGACGCCGTCAACGTTGTTGACGGCCCCGGCGGTGCCGGCCACAGCAGTGGCGATCCCGGTGATCGCGACGGTGGCAACGAAGAGGGCGGCAAGGACGACAAGGCCGATGGTGAGCAGTCCGGTGCGGAGGTAACTGCCGACGGTAGCGGCGGCCAGGACCTGACCGATGTCCTGAACAGGAACTCCGTGGCCGGCCCCATCACCACCGACTCAGGTGACGAGCCTGGTGCAGACGACGTCGACCACGACGGTCCTGGCAGCAGTGACGGTGCCAGCGACAGCACCGAACGGAGTGCTGGCGAACCGAGCCGTACCAGCGACGTTCGCCATGTTCACCACGCTCACCATGCCGATCCTTCTGACGACACCAGCGCCGGGGCGAGGACCGTCGCGGCGTCGGCCGGCTCGGCGCACTCGGATGCGCAGCTCGGCGCCGCGGCGTCCGATGGCGCAGCGGATACAGCCACCTCTCACGCCTCCGCGGGTGACTCCGAGGCAACCGATGCCCCGAACGAGAGTGACTCCCGCAGCCGCATGGGGCGGCGCGCGCGGGAGGCTCACTCCCAGTCTCGGGAGAGTGCTCCCGTGGTGTCGCCTACCTCGCATGCTGCAGCGCCGGCGTCGGGTGCCTCAGATGTCACCGAGACCGGTGAGCACTCAGTGCAGTCCGCCGAGGCCTGGTCCACCGTGGCCCCCAATGAGGGGCGCCCGGAGGAGCCGACGACCGCGGCGGTGCCCTTGGTGTCGTGGGAGCCGCTGCGCGGGTCGGCTGACGCGCTCGACCCGGTGGCCGAGGCGCTCGGTGGGGATCCGTCGAAGTCCCTCCTGGTTCAGGAGACCGCGGAGTTGGCGGCTGTGGCGGCCACGCTCGGGGGGCCGACCCAGCTCATCTGGCAGCGGTTGCGCCGGGGCATCTACCACGAGGCGACGCTCTCAGTGGAGGGCGTCATCACCCTGTCCGACGGTCGCTCCTTCACCGATCCGACGTCGGCCGCCAATGCTGCCCAGGACGTCAACGACGCCGACGGATGGCGGGTGTGGCGCGTGGGGGTGCGCGGCGCCCACCTGGGGGACCTGCGCGACAGCCTGGCCGACCGCAGCTCCTGAGTTGCTCGGACGGAGCTCAACTGCCCCAACTGGCCACTCATTCTGCTTTCGCGACCGTGCCCTACGGCTCGAGGTCGGACTTTCTGACGCAGTTCGCGAGCCGTAGGGCACGGTCGCGATCCCTTTGGCTGTTGCGCTGACCGGTGCGCCTGTGGGTTCGCGCCCTCGCTGCCTCGTTCGTGTGGTTGGTCCCCTTACGTCGTAGGTCGTAAACCCCCTGACGTCCTGCGCCCGTAGAGGGGAGCCGCCCGAAAACGCGAGAGTTGAGGTGGCTCGCGGTTTCCCGATCACGCGGGCCTGGGAGATGATCATGAACACGACGCGCAGCGTCACGCGTCACGTGATGAGCAGGGGTGTGGCCCTGGTTGTGGTGGCCCTGTTGGCCTCGTTGTCCTTGCTGACCGCTTGTGGCTCGACGTCGTCGTCGGCCAGTTTGCCGCCGCCTGAGCCGCCCGCGGGGGAGCATCAGCTCACCTCCGAGGACGTCAACGCCTGGCTGGACGGAAAGCTGCCCGATGCCTTGAAGAACGGCGACATCCCCGGCGCTGTGGTGACCGTGGTCAAGGACGGGCAGGTGGTGACCACCCGCGGCTACGGCTGGGCTGACACCGGTGCCTCGGGCGGGCAGCCGGTGGCTGTGGACCCGCAGACGTCCTTGTTCCGCCTGGCCTCGATCTCGAAGATTCCGACCTCCATTGCGGCCATGCAGCTGGTGGAGCAGGGCAAGGTAGACCTCGACGCAGACATCAGCGCCTACCTGGATTTCGAGATCGAGCGGCGCTTCGATGAGCCCCTGACTCTGCGCCACCTGTTGACCCACTCGGCGGGCTTCGAGGAGAGCATACGGATCGCCCAGGACGAGACGGACCTGGAGGCCTACGTCAAGACCAATCCGCCGGTGCAGGTCTTCGCGCCGGGCACCACCCCGGGCTACTCCAACTACGGCATGGCCCTGACCGGCTACATCGTGCAGCGGGTGAGCGGTCAGCCCTTCGAGACCTATGTGCGTGAGCACGTCCTGGAGCCGGCGGGCATGACCACCTCCACCTACGAGCAGCCCCTGCCCGCTGGGCTGACCGGCTCGCTGGGCCCGGGCCACACCTCCACGGGTGAGGAGGTCCCCTTTGAGCTCATGGGTGATTTCCCGGCCGGCTCGCTGACCGTCTCAGCCCCGGACTTCGCCGCCTTCATGAACGCCCAGCTGAGCCGCTCACCGAAGCTGCTGCGTGAGGAGACCTGGGAGCAAATGTGGTCCCCCGGACTGGGGGAGGAGCGGCTCGGCAACCGCGCCAAGGCCGGGGAGATGGGCCTGGGCTACTTCGACCTCTCCCGGCATGGTCGGCGAGTGGTGGGGCACGGCGGGGACATCCAGGGATGGCACTCCCAGTTCGAGCTCTACCCCGAGGAGAGGACCGGCATCTTCATCTCCTACAACGGCGACGGCAACGAGGCCTCGAACAACCTGCGCGAGGACCTGGCTCAGGGCTTCGCCGACCGCTACTTCCCCGGCAAGACGGTCAAGGCCTCCGGCAGCAAGGATTCCGTCGAGCGCGCCCGCCAGGTGGCCGGCTCCTACGTGCCCAGCAGGGTCCCGTGGGCCTCCTTCGCGGCGGCCTGGGTACCTACTCTCTTCACAGCAACGATCGAGCACACGGGCGACGGGGGACTCAAGGACGGCAAGACTCAGTATGTCGAGGTGGAGCCCTGGGTCTGGCGGCAGGTCGACGGGCGCAGCGCTATCGCCGCCCAGGTCAAGGACGGCAAGGTCGTCAGCCTGAGCCAAGGACCGGCGCTGACCCTGATCCCCATGACGCCGGTCCAGCAGGCGCTCGTTCCCGTGTTCGGTGTCTGCCTGGTTCTGCTGCTGGTGGTGACGGTCGCCTGGCCGGTCGGGGCGCTGCGACGACGCCGGGCACTCAAGCGGGGCCGGGAGGTCGACCCCCCGGCGTCGTGGCTGACCCGTGTGGCTCGGGGTGGGGGCGTCGTAGCACTGGCCTCTCAGCTCACCTGGATCCTGGTACTCGCCGTCTTCGCGGCCGTTCAGTCCACTATCGTGGGCTATGGCGCCCTTGCCTGGGTCGTCCCGGTGGTACGGAGTGCCCAGGTCCTTCAGGCCCTGGGGGTGGTGGCCATCATCCCGGCGATGGCTGACCTCGTGATGTCCCTGAGGCGTCGAGCGGGGTGGCGGAGGATCACCATGTCGGCCGTTCTCCTGACGGCACTGGTGGCACTGGCCTGGTGGGCCTGGGCCGGCAACGCCCTGGTACCCAGGCTCGGACTGTGACCGGGAGACGTCGAGATCGGTGTCCGTCGATGACAATGCAGCCATGAGCCTGTCCGATCCCACCAGCTCGGTCCCGATCCGGCGCAACGACGTGCTGCTGGCTCTCACCTTCGCAGTGGTTCAGCCAACGGTGGCGTTTCTCGCAAGCACCTCGGTGCCGGCCGGTCCCCGGCCGTGGTTCGCCGCGACGGCGATTCCGCTCGCGGCCGAGGGGCTGGCCCTCGTGCTGTGGCGCAGTCGCCCCCTGCTGTGCCAGGCGCTGGTCTGGTCGGCGGAGGTGGCGACATCATTGCTGCTTCCCGCAGGTTACGTCGCCAGCGGCTACGGCCAGCTCGTCGTGTCCTTCAGCATGGGGATGCGGTTTCCTCTGCGCCGAACGGCGGCTGTCCTGACCGCACTGTCACTGGCCTACTCGGCGGTCGATACCTGGCGGGCCCCGCCCCATCAGTGGCAGGTGGCGACCGTGGGAGCGTTGGTCACGTTGGCGGCCTTCCTGCTGCCGATGCTGGGCGGGGCGGCGCTGGCCAGCAGCCGCAGGTACGATCACTCCCGCCAGGAGCTCCTCAGACGCGAGCACCGACGGCAGCTGGAGGTAGCCCTCATCCAGGAACGCCGCCGCCTGGCCGGAGAGCTGCACGACGTCGCCGCCCACCACCTGGCCGGGATCGTCGTGCAGGCGGCTGCGCTCGAGCGACTGATCGACCGCGACCCGCAGACGGCTAGGGAGGCGGCTCAACAGCTGCGACGGCAGGCCAAGGAGACCCTATCCGGGCTCCGCTCCGTGGTGGGGCTGCTGCGCAGTGACGCCGAGGCCGGGGAGCCCTCACCCGGGCTGCGCGACCTGCCTGAACTGGTCGCCTCCACCCGGGCGCTCGGCGTCGACATCGACCTGCTCGACGGCGGCCTCCTGGACGGCGAGTCCACCGAGGCGGCCTCCGACAGAGTCTCCGGCGGTGCGTCCACCGGTGCCCCCACTGGTATGCCGGACCTGTCGCAGCGGGCTGAGACCGCCGTCTTCCGGGTGGCGCAGCAGGCGATCAGCAACGCCCTGCAGCACGCTCCCGGAGCCCCGATCACGGTGGAGTTGAGGAGAGCCGAGGACTCCCTCGAGCTGAGCGTTCTCAATGGCCCGGCGCGCCGGCCGCCGACCGACCCCGGTGGTGGCGGGACCGGCCTGACGGTCATGCGGGAGCGGACCGACGCCGTCGGAGGCTCTCTCCAGGCCGGCCCGGTGGAGGGCGGAGGCTGGCGGGTACGGTTGGTCCTGCCGCTGGCCCGGGAGGCTCAGGAGGAGAACGCGTGATCAGGGTGGTACTGGTGGACGACCAGGCGGTGATCCGCGCCGGCTTCCGCATCCTGCTGGAGGAGAACGACGACATCACCGTGGTGGGCGAGGCCTCCGGCGGCAGGGAGGCGGTGCGCGTGGTGCGGGAGGTCAGCCCCGACGTCGTGTGCATGGACCTGCGCATGGCCGAGGGAGACGGGCTGACGGCCACGCGACAGATCGTCTCCGAGCGGGAGGGCGGCACCCCGTCGGTGCTGGTCGTCACCACCTTCGACATGGACGCCGACGTCTTCGGTGCCCTGGAGGCGGGAGCGGATGGGTTCATCCTCAAGGACTGCGAACCGGAGGAGCTGGTCGATGCCGTGCGCCGCCTGGCCTCTGGCTACGGCTTGGTGGACCAAAGCGTCACCCGCCGGGTGATCGCCGAGTTCGCCCGCCGTCAGGGCCGGGTCGAGAACCGGGAGGCACTCGGCGTGCTCACCGAGCGGGAGCGCGAGGTCATCCAGCTCCTGGCCGGCGGCATGTCGAATGCGGAGATCGCCGCCGAGCTCGTCGTCGAGACCAGCACGGTCAAGTCCCACCTGACGCGGATCCTGCCCAAGATCGGCGCCCGCGACCGGGTCCAGGCCGTCGTGTGGGCCTACCGCAACGGGCTGGTCTAGCCGCGGCCACCGTCGGACCGGATCAGCGCAGCACGTAGGCGGCCATCCATCGGCGCAGGGCGGAGAAGACCTGCTCACGCACAGGCGGCTCGGACAGGGTGAGGTCGTGGACGCCGCCGGGGAAGCGTGCGATGGTCACCAGATTGCCGAGCATGACGGCGCGGCGGGCGGTGGCGTCGGCGTCGATGATCGTGTCCGAGCTCCTGGACTCCGGTGTCCACGTCACCCCGAGCCGGGTGGTGGCTGCGCCCATGGACAGCACCGGGCAGCGGATGTCCAGGCCTTGAGCGACACGGTTGTGGCCCTCCATGACGGCCTGGAGCCAGCCGACGCGCACGGGCGCGGAGGGCTTGATCGACCAGGCGGGGTTGATGTCCCAGCCGGTCACGTAGGGGTCGTCGGCCCAGGCGGGATCGGGCAGCTCGCCGTCACGCTCGGGGTCCCAGCCGTCGGCGACGGAGAAGGCGCGCGCCGGGTCGACCCAACCGTCGAGGAGCGACATGCGCGGGTCGCGCAGCGCCAGGGTGCGCAGGACCGGGTCGCCGACGGTGCGCACGAGCTCGGAGCCCTGGAGCGAGAGCCAGGCGGAGTTCAGGACCAGGGCGCGCAGTGCCCCGGGGTGGTGGTCGGCCCACAGGGCGGCGACGAGCCCGCCGGTGGAGTGGCCTGACAGGACGACCTCGGTCTCCCAGCCCTGGTCGGCGCGGATGGCGGACAGGGCTAGGCCCAGGTCCTCGTCGTAGTCGGCCAGGGCGGTGCACCAGCCCAGCATCTGGCCCTCGCGCCAGGAGCGGCCGTAGCGGCGCAGGTCCAGGGCGTAGAAGGCGCCGCCCAGGCGGGAGATCTCGCGGGCCAGGTGGGTCTGGAAGAAGTAGTCGTTCCAGCCGTGCAGGTAGAGGTAGACGAAGGCGGGGGTGGTGGGCGTGCCCGGCAGGGCGCCCGGGTCCAGGGCGGGCAGGTGGCGTACTAGGGTGGCGACGGCGCCGTCTTCCTCGTCGTCGGGCAGCAGCTCCAGGGTGCGGGCCTCGAAGCCCGGGCCCAGGAAGTCCGGTCCCCAGGCGTCCACCGGCGCGTGCTCGGTCGTTGCGTTCACGTTCCTATGATCCCACCGCGGGCTGGAGGGGGACTCCAGGACGGTGCTCCCACTTAACCGATTCCTCACTCACCAAATCTTCACTCACCAACAAAAACTTCAGAAACGACCCGGAGCCGCGTCATTTTTGAAGTTTTGGTCGAAGTGAGGTTCCGCTGCCCCCGACGCGGCCGGCGTTAGTCGGCGTCAGTCAGCGTGCTTGTCGATGAAGCGGAGGATCGCGTCCTCGACCTGGCGGTCGTGGCCGACGATGAGGTGCCCGCCAGTGCGGAAGATCGCCGTCGTCAGGTCCGGGTACCGGTGCATGGAGGACTGCACGTGCCCTGTTGGGGGAGCGAAGGTCGCCATTCTGTCGTCCTGGGCGTGCAGGAGCAGGACTGGCGGCTCGAGCTCCTCAATCGGATAGTACTCGAAGTGCACCGCCATATCCCGGTTGGTGATCGAGGTGTCGATGTCCGCGCCCCTCCTGCGCTCGGAGAGCGGGAGCATGTCGTTGACGGTCTTGGGGGCCATGCCCAGGGCGGGCCCGAAGAGTGGTGAGAGCAGCCACATGATCCAGTCGTGGTTCATGATCGCTGGTGGTCCCATGCGACCGGGCGGCGTAGCGGGCCGGGACGGCCAGGGTGCGGCCGAGCTCAGGAGAATGAGTCCTTTGACGCGCTCCGGATGGTCCAGGGCGAAGCGGATGGCGGGGGTTCCGCCGGCCGACGCCCCCAAGACGAATACCCGCTCGATCCCCAGGCGGTCGAGCAGCTCGGCGAAGACGGCGGCCTGATGGGCCGGTGAACCGTTGCCCCGCACGGTGCTGCCGGGGTAGCCGAAGCGCGACGGCGCGATGATCCTGCAGTGCTCGGACAGGCCCCCGACGTTGTCGAGGCCCTGGTCGTATCCGCCGTACAGCCCGTGAACCGACAGGATCGTCTCGCAGCCGGAGCCGCGGCCGGGGTCACTGCCGCCTCCCGCGGGCTCGGGCCCGCAGTCGATGTAGGCGACGTCGCCGTGACTGAGTGCCATCCTTCGGACCGGCTGGGCGAGCAGCCGCGCGCGGGCCGCGGCGCGTGCTCGTCTGAGGCCGAGGGCCTGAGCTGCGCCGTAGATGGTGATTCCGGCACCGATAAGTCCAACGGTGGGCAGCGCACGTCTCATGTCGGGACTCTCATCATCCGGTCTTTACGGTGGTGGCCTCCGGATCCAGACCGGGGCGGAACTCTCCGGTGGAGAGCAACCGCTCGAACCACGTCGACTGGAACTCCAGCGGCCGCTCACCCCTGTAGTCGCGTAGACGACGGTCGGTTTTCGGGGCCCGGTACTGGTTAACGATGAGCAGGCGGCACAGCGCAGCCAGGGCGGCGTCGGGGTGACGCCCCCGCGCCGAGCGTGAACGATCGCTAGCCACGGGTCGATGGTATCTGCTCGCCACCGGCTCTGCCCGGCCCGATAGCGCCGGGGCGCGCGCCGGTAGGAAGTGCCAAGACCGTTTCTTCACTCACCAACCGAAACTTCAGAGACGACCCGGAGCCGCGTCGTGTGTGAAGAAAATGTTGGTGTTCAGGCTTCGGCCAGGAAGTCGCGCAGGATCGCGTCCATCTGCTCGGCCTCGATGAGGAAGCCGTCAGGGCGACGGTGAGGGCCATGGTGTCAGGGGAGTGGCGCCACCGTCGTGAATTCCCAGCATTCGAGCGGTATTTTCGTTTGGTGGGTAGAAGGCCAGCTCCTGCGTGGGGCCCGCAGCCACCTGGGGGACATGTAGAGCGAAGAGTTCAGTGATGGACTTAGCGATAGAACCGCCGTTGGCTATCTTCTCGACATCCGAGTCGCGCTCAATGAGGACGGTGAGGATCTCATCGCCCGGATATCGCCATACCGCCGCCCAGTTGCCCGTTTCCAGGGGGATCGTCATCCCTTCACCTTACCGCCCAGGATGAATCGGGTTGCACGCGCGAGGGCTTCAACTTCTTCATAGGTATGAGTGTCGTGCAGTGCTGGGACGTCCGCTTCATCTAGCTCTGTTCTTTGCTTATATTCGACCGTGAAGGTCTCTACCTCGGCTTTCTGCCCGAAGAAGCTCTGTATCCGGCATCCGTATGAGAATCCCGTGAGAGAGTCATTGGTGTGCTCGTAGAAAAATCTACCTGCTGTCCCAGTCTCTCTTCAGCTGCGCCCGTGGTGGCGACTTCACACAACGAGATTTTGGGTGCTACGGCTGCTGTGTTAGAAGCCGATATCTTCGCTTCCTGAATGGAACGTATGGTGGAACAGCCGCTCGAAAGAAGGAGAATCACTAGGGTGCTGCACAAGGTCCGCAACAACATAGAGCTATATGTCGTTTCGTTTAGCTCACTCTTCAAGTTAAGGAGATTTTGTGTCACGTAGGGGGTCGGAGTCTTCAGGGTAGAATGTCAGTTCCCGCTTCGGGCCGGAGGCGACTTGCGGTACGCGGTCACCGACAAGTTGGAAGATAGAAATGAGCATTTGGATGTTCTTGCGTAGGTCTCTGTTGCCTTCGTCGTCACGGACCGCGTAGGAGACCCTCATTGTGAGGACGTGTCCGTCGGGATATTTCCAGGCAAAAAGTGGTCCCGAGGTATTGTTCTCATAGATGAGTCCCCGCCCTTCCTTCTGTTCTATAGTTGTCTCTTCCACTCCTTCGTGTAATAAAGCTTGGTCGAAGCCTACGGTGCCCACGCTCTCACCAAAATCTACTACGGTTCGTCCTTGATAGTGAATTTCAATTTTATAGAAAGCTGTGTCGTCGGGAAAGTAGATCCTGCAATGGAGCGTAGGTAAAAAATCTTCCTCGCTAGGAGGTTCATTGTCGAAGGTGGGGGTGTGTTCGTAGGCGAAGCTCGCGAGCTGAGAAGCAGTTACTTCTTCCATTTGTCGTGCGTCCACAAGTTCACATATGCTAACTTCGTCTTTTATTGCGTTGGTGGTAGATGCTCTTGCATCGGCTTTGTTAATCGTCCCACAGCCGCTGAATATGCATGAGAGCATTACTCCTAAGACAGTGAGTCTGACCGAAGGTGGTATATTTAAACGCGTCATGCGGAACCTCATTTCTGTTTCTTTCCTGAATTTATTTCCCGGATTTTGGGTGCCGCTATGTATTTCGTTAAAATTATTGTCCGACCTGTCCAATTTGAGTGCGGCCTTCCAGATTAGATATCAGGGCTATGGACGATAAGGATGTTGTTTTCTTGGGACCAACAGCAACGGCTGGGACGTTGACCCCAATCTCTCTGATGAGTTCCATAAGTATCTGAGCGTTCTGATCGTTCATCCTTTCGTTATAAGCGCCGTCACCCTCAGTGTGGTTTCGCATGCTCATTGACAAAATGTACCCGCCGGGATGCTCTCACGCTATTGCACTGGTTCCTAGGACATTCCTGAAGAGGACTCCCTGCCCTTCGAGTTCATCAATTGTTAAGGGAGATGCCTCTTTGAGTGATGCAACATTGTTAAAATGTTGGGAGCCGTCGCAGGGAACTTCCAATCGGGAAAGTCTTCGGATAGAGAGAGTTTATTGACTGCAGCGACGTTCTGCCCTTCTTTGGATGTGGACCATTGAGAAAGTTCCGGGCCGGTCATCCCGGGTTCGTACCAACATACTGGGTGAACAGTGGTGGTGGACTGCGTCGTGGAACCCCCTCCTCCGGAGGGCGTCTCGCTGCTGTCATCTGAACCGGCGGCTGTGTAGCTCCACGACACGTTGACATTAACCGTTCCGCCCCCGCTATCGGTCTGTTGCAGTGAAGCGCCATCGTCCGAGCTGCCAAGTGCGGCTGTAGGCGGTGCGCTAAACAGTGATATTGAAAGAACAAGTGACGCTAATGACGTGAGAGTGATGGCAGAGTAGATTAATGGCTTGTTTAGCATTGGTCAACACCGGTGATGCTTGTCTTGGAGACAGTCCACTTGCCGGACTGGCTGGTGAGGATGTAAAGGGCATTAAACTGGCTCTTCGTGTTTGAGGGTGTAGGTGGGGCTTGTTGTCTGGTTTAGGTGGTTGTTGTCAGGTGGTCTTTGAGGCGTCCGGTGTGGATGAGGCTGCGGATGGTGTAGCTGGCCAGGTTGCGGAATCCCAGGGCGATGCCGCGTAGGTGCTCCAGGCGCCCGTTGATGGCTTCGGTGGGGCCGTTGGAGGTACGGGGGCGGTCGAAGTAGGCCAGGATGTCCTGGCTGCGGCTGGTCAGGGTCTTAGCCAGTGTCTGGATCTCCTCCAGCCCGTCTGGGATGGCCTGCCTCAAGGAGTCGATGAGCCGTTGCATCAGGTACTTTCCCAGGCCCGGATCCTCGGTGCGGTAGGCCTGGATGAGGCGCTGGTAGACGCCCCAGGAGGCCTGGACCGCAGCGTGGCGATCATCAGCGAAGAGGTTCTCCAGGCGCTCGGCCTGGGTGTCGGTGAGCAGACCGGCCCCGGTCAGCAGGGTGCGCCGGGCCCGGTAGAGCCGGTCACCCGCCCGGCCCCGCCGCCCTGTGATCGCCCGCTGGATCCGGCGGCGGCACTCATCGAGCTTGCTGGCAGCCAGGGACACGACGTGAAAGGGATCCATGACTGCCCGCGCCTGTGGGAGCTCCTCGCCGGCGGCGCTCTTGAACCCGGTGAAACCGT
>CAUVMS010000044.1:0-19552 GCA_963552815.1 uncultured Actinomyces sp.
CGCCCGCCGGCAGCCCGGCCACCGCCCGACCCAGGGGCGTCACGCCGTCGGCTCCGGCCAGCCCCAGGCGGTCCAGCGCCTCCCGAGCGGCCGCCATCGCCGCGGCCGGCGGCTCGTCCACCCAGGCCAGTGCCGCGCCGTCGGGCACACCCCACACGGCCAGCTCCAGGGCGGCGCCGGTGAGGTCCGCGGAGAGGATCTCGGGGGTCGGGGCCAGCGGCGAACGCGCCCAGTCCGTGGGTGAGCAGCAGCGGTAGACGACGCCGGGGCCCTCACGCCCGGCCCGCCCGGCTCGCTGCACCCCGGCTGCCCGTGAGACCCCGACGGTGACCAGGCCGCTCATGGACCGGGCCACGTCCAGGCGCGGCTCGCGCGCCAGCGTGGAGTCCACCACCACCCGCACCCCGGGGACCGTCAGCGAGGACTCGGCCACGTTCGTGGCCACCACGACGCGCCGCCGCCCCGCCGGGCTCGGGGCCAGGGCCTCGTCCTGGGCGCTCGCGGGCAGGCGGCCGTGCAGCGGGAGGACGTCCACGTTCCCGGGCGTGCTGGCACGCAGGCGAGAGACGACGTCGTCGACCTCGCGGGCCCCGGGCAGGAAGGTCAGTACGTCACCGCCCTGCTCGGCCAGGGCCTGCTCCACGGTGGCGGCGACGTGAGCGAGGAACTCTCGCGGCACCCCGCGCGGCCCCAGGCGACCGGTCCGCCCCGGCGGCGCCCACACCTCCTCGATCGGGTGGAGCCGCCCGGGCACCTTCACCAGCGGGGCCAGACGGCCCGCATCGCTCGTGCCGTCTGAACTTTGCATCGTGCCGCCCAGGATGGTGCGCAGGCGGTCGGCGTCGAGCGTGGCGGACATGGCCACGAGCGTGAGGTCCTCGCGCAGGGCGGCGCGCGCGTCCGTCAGGAACGCCAGGAGCAGGTCGCTCTCCAGGGATCGCTCGTGGACCTCGTCGAGGATGACGGCGTCGACGCCGTCCAGCTCCGGGTCGCGTTGGAGACGGCGCAGGAGGAGCCCAGCGGTGACGATCTCGATCCGGGTTCCCGGGCCGGTGCGCCGTTCCCCGCGCACCGCGTAGCCGACGGTGCCGCCGACCTCCTCGCCCAGCAGGCCGGCTAGGCGGCGGGCGGCCGCACGGGCGGCAATGCGCCGCGGCTGGGTGACAACGACGCGGCCGGGCCGTCGTCCCGGGCCATCACCGTTCGGCGCCCCGGCGTCCGGGGCCGAGGTGGGAGCACTGGCGAGGACATCGGCCAGGAGCGGCGGGACGAGCGTCGTCTTGCCGGTGCCGGGCGGTGCGGTGAGCACCAGGCAGGCGCCGATATCGTCTGAACCAGCGAGACCCAGGCAGAGGCGCTCGCGCAGCTCGGGCAGCACCTCCACCACCGGCAGGTGAGGGGGAGAGGCGAGCAGCGCTCGGATGGGGTCGGTCGGTCGAGCCATACCAACATTTTCTTCACAGGTTGCGCGGAGCCGCGTCATCTGTGAAGAAGGTGTCGGTGAATGAGGGAAAGGTTCCCGTGGAGGCGCAGGCTACTGTATGCCCAGGAGGAGGCCCTGGGACTGCAAGACCTGGGCGAGCTTGGCGACGTACTCCTCGTGCGTCTTGACGGACTTGCGCATGCCGAGCGCACCACCGATGACGGCCGATCCCGTCGAGGAGAGGTAGCGCACCAGGGTCTCGCCCTGAGGGCCGGTCCCGAACTGAAGGTTCTGCGAAAGATAGAAGTCACTGCCCATGAGCGCGCCGAAGGCGATGGACATGCCCTTCTTGCCGCGGGAGATCTGGACGGTGTCTCCGGAGAAGGGGGCGACGGTCCAGCCCTCGCTGGTGAAGACGTTCAAGACCGCTGCCTGGGCCTGATCGATCGGTGCGTTGATGACGAAGATTCGTTCAGCCATAGCTGGATGCTAGGCGCCAGTCTTTTGTTCTTGCACATCGCACCCAATAACGCCGTCATGTGAAGCAGACTTGACATGACGGACGCTGTCAAGCACACTAGACATGTCAAGGAAGCATGACACCCTCTCAAAGGGGGAGTGGCCACTCGAGGGATGATCGCCATGGACAACGACGTGCGCAGCCTGCGCGAGGCCCGCGGCCTCACCCAGGCCCAGCTCGGAGCCGCCCTGGGAGTGTCCAGACAGAGCATCAACTCCATCGAGAAGGGCAAGTACGACCCCTCCCTTCCTCTCGCCATCGCCATCGCCCGCTACTTCGAGACCACCGTTGAGGAGATCTTCCATGTCTGAGTCAGATTCCACTTCTCCCAGTTCCGTGCCTGTCTCCGGTTCGTCCTCCTCCGGTCCGACGGCGAAGGCCGGGAACAGCCCGAAGGTCACCAAGCCGTGGCCGCCCGTCAACGGGCGCGTGGCCTACGTTGTTAGCGTCGTGATCGTCCTGTGGGTGGCGGCCTTCACGATCCCGATGAACAACCATTTCCTTTACGGCGGTGCCAGTGGGGCAACGGCCATGATGCTCGTGTACGCCGCTTTGTTCGTCGCGAAGAGGCGAGGGTACGACACCTTCTTCATCCGGGAGTTCGAGAGGAGGGAGGACGAACGGGACAGGGCCGCCTTGCGGCGGGCCTGGGCCCTGGTCGGCGTCGTCGGGTTCGTCGGGAACCTTGTCGTGGTGACGGTGGGTGCCTTCGGGGGGCAGGTGATGCCATTCCTTGGCGTTGTCATGTGGCTTCAGGTCATCGGGCTCCTCGGAGGGAACATCTACTTCAGCCGCACCATGTAGCGGGAGGTGGGCCGCAGCTGTCTGTGACCGCCTGGGGTCGGCGGTGCCGCCCGGGGCCAGTCGAGCCGCACCGACATTTTCTTCATAGGCTGCACGGAGCCGCGTCGTCTATGAAGAAGACGTCGGTGAGTGGTGAGGGGACGTCAGGCGGCGACGCACCCCCGGCGTCTTCGAGTAGACTTCGCCCCACCCTGGCCGGCGTTGCGCGCCGGTCATCGTCCCCGCCCTTCCGCCCGCCCCGGGCCCACCCGAGGAGAACTCATGGCCCAGCAGCCCGCCCCACCTGGAACCTGGGACGAGGACCCCGACGGCGCCTCCATCCTCCTGGCCACGGGCCGCGCCCGCCACGACCTCCTGGTCGTCGCCGAGCCCGCTTTCCTGCGCGACCTTGATCAGGCCTGGGGCCGCCCCGCCGCCCGCGTGCGCCTGTCCTTCCTGCCCGGCGTCCACGCCCCGAGCGCCCCCGGCCAGGAGGACGCCCTGTTGTCCTACGAGCGCGGTGGCCTCGGCGTCCTCGTCGCCCGCGGCCGCACCAGCCTGTACGAGGGCGAGTCCGCCCGCAGCACGACGGCGCTGGCCCGGATCGCCAGTGGCGCCCGCCTGCGCGCCGCCCTGCTCATCACGCGGGCCACCCCGCTGCACGGCTCCGGAGACGTGGCCGGCCACCGGGCTGCTGACACTGCCAAGACCGCGCCCGGCCAGGTGCGCGTCGTCGCCGACCACCTCAACCTCTCCGGCGGCCCTCTCTTCCCGGCCACCGGCATGGTCTCCGCCGGCTGGGACGCGAACCTCGCCGAGCGCCTGGGGCGCCTGCGGGGAGTGAGCGGCAGCGCCGTCGTCGCCCTCGTCCCCGGCCCGCTGCGCCCGAGTCCCGCCGAGGCTCGAGCCCTGGTCTCCCTGGGTGCCGATGCCGCCGTCACCGACTCCGTCGCCGAGGCCATGGCCCTGGTCTGCCGGGGCGTGTCCGTCGCCGCCCTGACCTACCTCGACGCCCCGGCCGCCGGCGGCAACCTCGGGCAGGCGCAGCACTCCTTGCGCCAGGCCTCCGGCGTCGCCCTGGCTGCCGTCGAGGACGTCATCAGAAGCCTGCAAGCCGGCGCCTGAACGTGATTCTGGGAACGGCGCGAGAAACGATGCTGCCCAGCCCGCCGGCCCCGGCTAAGGTCATCCCGTGAAACCCTTCCTCTTCCTGGCCACCCGCAGCGACGGCGAGCCCGCTGACGCCGAGTACGAGGCCTTCCTCAAGCGCACCGGCCTGGACGAGTCCACGCTCGTCCGACTGCGTCTGGAGTCCCAGTCCCTGCCGCAGGTCGACCTGGACGACTGGTCCGGCATCCTCGTGGGTGGTTCTCCCTTCAACGCCTCCACCCCGCCGGAGAAGAAGTCCGCCACCCAGAAGCGGGTCGAGGCCGAGCTCTCCGGCCTGCTCGACCGCGTCGTTGACGCCGACTTCCCCTTCTTCGGCGCCTGCTACGGCGTCGGCACACTCGCCTGCCACCAGGGCGCCGTCGTCGACTCAACCTACGGCGAGGCCGTCACCGCGCCCGACGTCACCCTCACCGAGGCCGGCCTGGCCGACCCGATCTGCGCGGGCCTCCCGAGGGTCTTCCAGGCCTTCGTCGCCCATAAGGAAGCCGTCACAGAGCTGCCGCCCCACGCCGTCGTCCTGGGAACTGGCCAGGCCTGCCCTGTACAGATCTTCCGCATCAAGAACAACCTCTACGCCACCCAGTTCCACCCCGAGCTCGACGGCGACTACCTCGCCCACCGGCTCGGCTTCTACTCCGGCCACGGTTACTTCGCCGACGACGAGCTCGCCGAGCTCCAGGCGCGCGTGCGCCTCGACGACGTCTCCGAGTCCTGGAAGCTCCTGGCCAACTTCGTGTCTGTCCACGCCCGCGACTGACTCGAGGCTCGTGCGGTACGACAACTGAAAAGCGGGACGGAATCATCCCTTATGTCAAAACACCGAAGCCCTTCGACGTTTCGACAATGGGATCGCCGATGCCCGCCTCAAACGCCATCCTCGCCGCCCACGGCTACCTCATCAGCCAATTCCTCTCCCCGGTGGACAACCATCGCACCGACGAGTACGGCGGCTCCCTGGAGGGCCGCATGCGCTTTCTCATTGAGATCTACCAGGGCATGCGCGAGACCCTGGGGCCTGACTTCCCCATCGCCGTCAAGCTCAACTCCTCCGATGGCGACCTCGGCGGCATGAGTCAGGAGGACCCGCTGCGCGTCGCAGTCCGCCTGTCCGAGCTGGGGGTGGACGTTCTGGAGGTCTCGGGCGGCCCCTGGCGCTTATCCCGGACCTGCCGCAGCGCATTCTTGATGGTGCGGGCCGACGTCGGATCGAGCTGCCCCGGATCTCCACACGAGTCAAGGCGCTCGACGAGGCGCTCGGCGGTGTCCTGCTCATCGGCTGGTACGAGATGCAGGCACCGGCTCGCCCGGGGCGGTTACGCCTCCGCTCGCGGCAACGGGCTGGCGGCCCTGGCCTTCACGGTGCGCCGCCACGGGCCCGGCGCACTCATGCCCCGCAGGGCACGGAGGCGTGGCTGACAGCCACCCGCTGCGCGCTTACGCCATCGCCAAGAGCTCGGAGCCTGACAAGAATTGGTCGAGGCCGAATGAGTGGCGTCGCACACGTGCAGTTGATGTGAGTGGAGGCGCCGCTACCTCGCGTAGGGGTGGTAGTTCTGGTACCGAGGTTGTGCGGCCGCCACTGCTGGCACGCCCTGGCCCATCTGGATGGGGCTCCTGGTCGGCGAGTGGCGGTTCAGCAGCACCGTCACCCCGACGGCGATGAGGCCCAGAAGGATAGAAGCCACCCATGCGCGGAAAGCCGCATGAGGGTGGCTCCCCTGGCCAATGGTGGTGAGGCCCAGCGCGGAGCTGACGGAAGCGCCGGACAGGCCGAAGGTGGAGAGAATGTAGATATTGTGCAGGGCGATGAACATCGGAGCGATTCCGCAGAGTTTTGCGAATACCGGCCGTCGCGACGGGCGGTGTCCGACATGCAGGGTGATTGCGGAAATAGTGGTAATGATGATTGTCAGGAGGATCCCGAGGATGTATGGGGTGCCGGGGTACTTACTCGAGGGGGACGGGACCATCCACAATCCTATTGTGGCGCTTTGTGTGTCATAGTTGTGAGGAGCGTACAAGAGCGACTTCGTGAGGCGATGAAACATGCTCACGAGTATGAACAGATTGACTGACAGCCCCAGGGTAACCGGCCACGGCCATGGTGACCGGGTGCGCTGATTCATGGATGTCGTTGCGATGGTTGCACTCGCCATCATCAGAAGGCAGAGGATGGGGAGAGGATTGCTGATGGGACTGTTGTTGAATATCAGGACGTCTATCAGGAACAGCTGCAGCGCTGCTGCCGCCGGCACTGCGGTGGGTCGGTCCCTGCATATGGCTATCAGTGGCAGGAGTCCAAGAATCAACCACCAGGCTCCTGGAGTATGAAGGATGTAGAAGACCAAGTCGACGAAGAACAGCATCGTGAGCCCCTCATCGGTGTGGAAGGACGGATGCTTGGAGGCGTCGATCAGGGTCCATACGAGCAGGGTCCCGCAAGCGAGCAGCGTCGCGATCAACGCGATGACTCGGTCGCGCCTCCAAGGCGTGGATGCGGAGGAAGCGACCAGGCGGGTGGTGCTGGGCACTGGAGGGCTGGCGAGTTGTGGCTGCGCGAGCGGCTGTGGGGCGGCGGTGACAGCGGCAGGCGAAGGTACGCGGACAGACTTGGGAAAGGTTGCTGTGGGAACCGCCTGATAGGGCTCTGGGCTCGTTCCGCCGACGACGAGTCCGCTGGCGGGCTGTCCGGTGCTGGAAAGGTGCTGAGCCATCGGCTGGGTCGGAACCGCGGTCTGCCCGCGGTGCTGGAGGTAGGGGTAGTCGGCCGGCGGGACGGCCTGGGGCGACGACCTGTGCGCGAAGGCGGCGTAGGGGGAGACCGAGGGTGACGGGGCACCGGGAGGTAGGCCGTACGGCTGCTCAGGACTCCCCTGGGGGCCTCCTGATGCCTGAGGGCGGCTGGCCTGAGGCGGTGGGAGCGGCTGCGACATAGCTGCATTGTGGTCGACCGGATGGTCGGTGTCGATGAGCGAGACGAACCTGAGTGTCGGCCTTACGGATCCTGGACGATCTCAGTATGCACCCCTCAGGGGCGACCACGGCTGAATCGGATCAGGCCGAGCCGCTCGCACCGCTGTCACAGGTCGTTGCGGCGGGCCTCTTCGAAGACTGGTGGGCTGCCCGGACGGTTGATGATGGCATGGGGCCCCGTCGGCTTGGGTCCGAGATGTTGTCGCGCGCCCTGACTTGTCCCGGCAGACGCATCAGCAACTGTGTCAGTCCTGGCCTTTGGTTTCCTTTTTACGGCGCTGGGTCGACCCTCAATACCTGCCGCGCATTGGTGTCCGCGGCTGCTGACGATACTGGCGGAAGCGGCTCTGTGTGCTCGACGTGCCGGGCCTGTCGGAGGAATAAGGGGCATATGGGCTGCCGCTGGTAGGCGTTGTGGAGGCGCGCCGACGCCCTGCGAGCAATGCCGAGCCGATGAGGATGATGCCAACGAGGGCGATGGTCAGCACTTCCATTCCCATGTCGGAGGGTTTCTGCGCGTGCTCACCACTGGTGGGCAATCCGTAGGCCAGAACGATGATGAGGTTGTAGAGGGTCAGAAGAGAGACGGCGGACACGGATGTGATTTGGAAGGCCCGCCTGTGGGGTGACCGTGTTCCCAGGAAGACTCCGGCGGTGGCCAGCGAAGTGATCGCGACCCAAATGATCAGTCCTGGTACCAGAGGAAGACCGGCCCCTCCTGAGCTTGACCACATGAGCCATGCGCTGGACGCATACTGACTGGTGCTTTTGCCTTCCAATGCCGCCGTGGAGACGAAGACGCCGAGTTCCGCCAGGCGGAGAGTGTTGTTGAGCAGTACGAACTGACAGGCCCCCTGGGCGACAGTGACGGTCCAATGCCGCGGGTTCCGCAGTTGCTGATTGAGTCGTACCGTTAAGACGGCGCCGGTGGTGGTGACGATGAAGAACAGGACGATGGTGGCGGTCGCTACGTCAGTATACAGATTATCTTCGGATGAACCGCTCAGTAGCCCGAGGACTCCATAACTGAACCACAGTGAAAGCCCTACCATCTCTGAAACCGGTTGGTCGCGAAATAGATGACGCAACCCGAAGTAAAGCCACCAGATCAACGGTGAGACAAAAATGAATACTATCGTGGTCAGTATGAGATCCAGCCAGCTATCGCCTCTTATGAATTCGAGGACGAAGGTGATGTAAATAATGAACTCGAGGGCGCAGGCAAGGAGCATCATGATCAGCGCTGCCGTCTTTTCGCCGCGCCATGGCACATGGTGTCCTGCGCCGATGGTCTGGGGCGCAGTCGTTCCTGCACCCGGGTGACCCACCTGTGGGAGGTGCCCTCCGGGGGAGTGCCCGGGTGCCGTGGCCGCTCCGCTCAGATATGGGGGCCCGGATTCCGCATACGGCTGGTACTGCTGGTAAGGCTGATATTGCTGGTAAGGCTGGTATTGCGGTGCTCCGGCTGGGCCGGTGAGGTACTGCGGCACCGGAACCTGTGCCGGTGGCTGGACCTGCCCCGGGAAGGCGGCCCCTCCCGGAGCGGAATACG
The DNA here is from genome assembly GCA_963552815.1 of uncultured Actinomyces sp. Classification (GTDB taxonomy): domain Bacteria; phylum Actinomycetota; class Actinomycetes; order Actinomycetales; family Actinomycetaceae; genus Actinomyces. The sequence goes on from CAUVMS010000044.1 coordinate 8,422, forward strand.
CCGATTGGGGTGGGGTCACGAGCTGATCGGGGGATGTGTAGGAGGCCTGGTCGGTCGGCGTCGGCGCCTGCCCGTACGGTGTCTCGGAGTACGGGGTGTTCGCGGGATGCTGGCCGTACATCGCGTAGGGATCGTACGGCGAGCCCGATGAGTTGCCCTGGCCCTGAGGCGCCCCCGGATAAGGTGGAGGGTATGTCATGGCGTAGTCCTGGTCGTTGTTGCTGAGAGAGGTTGCGAGCCTCATCTCCTGCCCGGCTTCCAGGGCGTCAGGCGGCCTGCGCGCCGGGTGTGTCAGTTGCGTGAGAAGTGTGAGACGAAGTTACGGATGATCTGCCCGGCATCGTGCGCCTCGTAGGACCGGGCCTGGGTGAGGATGTCCTCGCTCATGTCCGGGTCGCCGTATCCAGCCTCATCGTAGATACTGACACGCTGCTCGAACCGGGCGGCGTCGAGCTCGGGGTTGAACTGGCAGGCGTAGACGTTCCTGCCCACGCGCAGCATCTGAATGGGACAGTCGGGAGAGCTCGCTAGCAGCGTCGCGTGCGCGGGCACCTCTCCCACGCCCTCGTGGTGCCCAGCGAACACGGTGATGGCCTGCGGAAGCCCCGCCAGGACCGGGTCCTTACGGCCGTCCGCCGTCAGGAACAGGTCGACTGCGCCCAGTTCCTCGCCGAACTCCTCATGCGTCCCGGTACCCAGGTAGGCGGCCAGGACCTGGAGGGCGACGCCGGTCGCCAGGAGCGGGATCCCCTCCTTGAGGACCACCGCCAGCAGCTCACGGATCTGGTCCTCCACGTACTGCTGGCTGCGGGTCTTCTCCGCAGCCGGCGTGTCCGCGTTGTAGGGGCTGGCGCCGATGAGCACTCCGGAGACATCGGCTGCGGTGAAGGACTCGAGGAAGTCGACCTCCTCCAGGGCGATGTGTTGCAGGTCGCCGCGCGACAGGTTGCTCTGGGTCAGGAAGGACTCGTACTCGGCCTGCGCCGCCTCGTGCTCGGGGCGCGTCGTCACCATGATGAAAGGCTTCACGGGACCACTGTAGGGGACCCGTCGAAGGTGCGTGGCACCTACCTCACGAACAGCACGAGCGTGAGGATGAAGAGCCAGACGACGGTGAAGGCGGTTCCGAGGATGAGCCCCAGCCAGGCCATACCCTCCCCGGAGTCGTAGGTGCGGCGCAGTCGCCGCAGCGCACCGACGCCCAGGATGATCGCGACGACGCCGACGACCGGGATGAAGCTGAGCAGACCCCAGACCATGGCGGCCGTTGCCCCGGAGTCCGTGCGAGGGCGCGGCGCCGTGTAGCCGGGACCGGAGAAGATCTCCGCGGGGTCGAGGTTCTCGGTGCCGGGGAAGACGAACCCCGGTGGGAGGCCGTCGACGTACTGCCCTGAGCCAGGGGAGAAGGGTGCTGCGCTCTGTCCTGGAGGTTCGGGCCGGGCGGTCGTCATGACTCCATGATGCCCGCCGTCGTAGGAGACGGCATCGTTCCCACGGAGGAACCGGCGGGGCACTGGACTCGCCTGGGTGTGGTTAGACACGGCTGGGTGTGGTTGGACACGGTCGGGTCCGGCATGCCGCGCCTGACCTCGGCCTGCGGCCCGTGGTCCGCGGTCCGCGGGGAGTGGTCTCGGCCGGACACTGACCGCCGCCCCGGCCGGACCCCGCTGGCCCGACCGGCCCGACTGGCCCGACCGGCCCAGACCGGCACGGCTCCCGACCTAGGGCTATGCTGAAGTCCCGGCAGGCTCTGCCGGGTCCTGCCGAGCGTCCCGCCGGTCTTTCCACGGGACACTGTCATTCCCCTCTTCGCTCAGGCAGGAGACCACTCGTGTCCTCTTCTCCTTCTCGTGGCTGGCGCCTCCACGGCGACGGCCAGTCGATCGCTCCGGGCGAGGTCGTCGCCCCCGGTGAACGCCTCACCTGGCCGCGCACGATTGGCATCGGCATCCAGCACGTCGTCGCCATGTTCGGCGCCACTTTCCTGGTGCCGCTGCTGACCGGCTTCGACCCGGCGACGACGCTGTTCTTCACCGGTGCGGGCACCCTCCTGTTCCTGGGGATCACCTCCGGGCGCCTGCCCAGCTACCTGGGCTCCTCCTTCGCGCTCATCGCCCCCATCGGAGCCGTGACCGGCTACATGGCCGACGGCGGCGGCCCCATCGATCCCCACAAGGCATCCCTGGCCCAGGGCGGAATCATCGCGACGGGCCTGTCCCTGTTGCTCGTGGGCGTCGTCGTCCACCTGGCCGGGGCCGGCTGGATCGACCGGCTCATGCCCCCGATCGTCACCGGTGCGATCGTCTCCCTCATCGGCTTCAACCTGGCGCCCTCGGCCTGGAACAACGTCAAGCAGGCCCCCGTGACGGCCGTCGTCACCATCGTGTCGATTCTCGTCATCACCGTCCTGTTCAAGGGCATCGTCGGGCGCCTGGCGATCCTCATCGGCGTGCTCATCGGCTACGTCACCGCGGTGATGCGCGGCGAGGTGCAGTTCGACAAGGTCATCGATGCCCCCGTCCTGGGCCTGCCGCACTTCCACGCCCCGGCCTTCGACGTGAGCTACCTGGGCCTGTTCATCCCCGTGGTGCTCGTCCTGGTCGCCGAGAACATCGGTCACGTCAAGTCCGTCTCCGCCATGACCGGGGAGGACCTCGACGACGTCACTGGACGAGCCCTGTTCGCCGACGGGCTGTCCACCATGCTCGCCGGCGCCGGCGGCGGCTCGGGCACCACCACCTACGCGGAGAACATCGGCGTCATGGCCGCCACCCGCGTCTACTCCACCGCTGCCTACGTCGTGGCGGCACTCACCGCCCTGAGCCTGTCGCTGCTGCCGAAGTTCGGCGAGATCATTGCGACCATTCCGGCCGGCGTCCTGGGCGGTGCGGCCACGGTCCTCTACGGCATGATCGGCATGCTGGGTGTGCGCATCTGGGTGCAGAACCGGGTGGACTTCTCCGACCCCGTCAACCTCAACACGGCGGCTGTCTCCATGGTGGTGGCCATCGCCAACTACACCCTGGCCTGGGACGGCATGACCTTCGAGGGCATCGCCCTGGGGTCGCTGGCCGCGATCGGCACCTACCACGTCATGCGCTGGATCTCGAAGGCGCGCGGCACCAACCTGGAGCAGGCCTCCCCGGCCTCGGCCCCCGCCGGCACCGAGCTGGAGGGCCCGGCCTACTCCAGTCGCGCCGCCCACGCCCCCTCGGCTGCCTCTCCTGAGAAGGCCTCGACGTCGTCGATCCGTGGGGCCGGCAGTACTGGTGAGGACCAGGACGGCGCCTAGGCGCTGGGTCTCAATCCGACGGCGGCGTCCCGGCTCAGCTGGGCTTCTTCTTCGTGGCCTTGTCGGCCGGGACGCAGTCGCTGGGGGCGGTGATGGGCTTGTCGGAGCCGAGCAGCTTGATCTCGTCGGCGTTCAGCGCGTTCTGAAGGTACTCCTTGCCCAGGACCACCGATACCGTGGGATCGTCTTCGGCCAGGCTCTCATCAATCTGCACCGTGGAGTTGGGGAAGATCTGAGCCAGGGAGTAGGCATTGGTCAGACTGCCCTTGGAGGACAGGATCTGGACCTCGCCTTTGTAGATGCCTCCCGGCCAGTCGCTCGCGGAGGCGACGGTCAGGCCCGCCTCCTCCAGATCCTGCTGCACCGTGGTCGCCAGGCCCACCGACTCGGAGCCGTTGTAGACGTTGATCATCAGTGAGGTCACGTCCACGGTCTTCGCGCCGTCGGGCGGGCAGGGCTGCGGCACGTAGGTCGCGGTGCTCTTAGGGTGAGAGAAGCCCGGGTTGTAGGCGGGCAGGATGCCCAGCGACACCAGGAGGCTCACGGTGACCGCGACGACCATGATGGCCAGGACCGATCCGATGACGGTCGCCTGGCGGTGCTGCATGTGTCGCCGGTATTCGGTGCGCGGATCTACGGGACTACTCACGCGATCCAGAGTAATGGACGACGGCGCTCGCCGGGTGTCGCCGGGCTCGATGTGACATGGGACCGAGCTGGGCGGTGCGGAGCCCTGTGGCGTCGACCTCTGTTAGTCGGTGGCCGGTCAGTGGCTGGTCAGGGGCCGGTCGGTGTCAGGCGGCGTTCGGTCGCGTCAGGCGGTCGGCGGTGCGGGAGCGAGCCGCGGTATCCCGTCCTCGGTGACCTCCAGGATGCGGGCGTGGATCGCGGTACGTCCCTGCAGGGCGGCGCGCAGCGCCCTGTGCAACCCGGTCTCCAGGTAGAGGTCCCCCTTGTAGGAGACCACGTGGGCGAAGAGGTCCCCGTAGAAGGTGGAGTCGTCGTCCAGGAGGCTGCGCAGATCGAGGGTTGCCCGGGTGGTGGTGAGATCGGCCAGGCGAATCTGCCGAGGTGCGATGACGGCCCACTCCCGCTGAGTGGTGACTCCGTGGTCGGGGTAGGGGGGCCTCTCTCGCACTGCCTTGAAGATCACGGGGACATCCTAGTGAATGAAGCGGCGCAAGGTGTATGGGAGCGCCGTGGGCGGGTGTACCCGTCCGCGCAGGCCCGCTGGACGGCTCGACCGGCCTCCATGGGCGAGCCGCCAATCCGTTATCTGTCTCACTAGTCGGAATGTGGTCCGAAGAACGATTGACTTGTCATCTCATTGTTATTGGCGTTATCACAACGAAATCTAGTGGCTTGCTGGAAGCAGGGGGTTGTCTGATGTCGACAAGCGGCGCTGTTGCTGATCTTCAGACTGTTCCCCTCCCTTGAGGCGCTCTAGTACCGTGTTGAGTGAACCGATGTCGACTGAAAGGATGCCGCAGCCATGGCCATCGTGGTCCGCCGAAGCGGCTTCACCGTTCCCTTGTCTCTTGTTGTCCTCACCTCAACCGCCATGCTCCTGGCCGGTTGTCAGTCCGGTGGCGCCTCCGATGCCAACCAGCAGGGCACCGCGGGTTCGTCGTCCTCTGTTAAGGCCCAGTCCACAGCCAGCGCCAAGTCGACCTCCGGGCAGAAGCCGGATCACGCCTCTCCACGCATCCCGAGCCCCTCCGGTAAAGGCGTCGAGTCCTCGTCGCCCCAGTCCTCCGCCAGCACCAGCGCGCACCCCTCGAGTCCGCGCGCCAGTGAGCCGCGCCCGGCCGCCAACGGAGCGGCGAGCTCAGGGGCCACCAAGGCGAGCACGCAGAATGGTGGCGCGTCCAAGGCCTCGGAGCCGGGTGGCAGCACGAGTCGGCCCAGTGGGCCTCAGGTCGACACCTCTCAGTCGACGCAGCCCGCGGCGCCCGATACTCAGGCATTGCCGGGGCCTGCTCAGCCCGCCGACAACTCCGATGGGGCCGGCACGACCGCCCCCGCGCCGGCCCCAGCCGGGCCGGCCACGTCCTTCGTCTCGGACAGCCTCGTCTCGGAGAAGACCGCCATGATCGTCTCTCCGTCGGGCAACATCGGCTGCGACCTGTCCGCCAACTACGCGGGCTGCGGTGTGCTGTCCTACCGCTCCAATGGCACCTTCGGCCATGACACGGCGGGCTCACCCAAATGGTGGTTCAACCTCAGTAGCGGCGCGACGCCTCAGATCAGCGGCCGCGGCGAGGGTGCTTTCTCCCTGGATGAGTCCTTCCGCGGCGGTGACTCCCCCTCGCCCCAGGTGGTCGAGTACGGCCAGTCGGTCGTCTTCGGCTCCTGGGTGTGCAGCTCGGAGGACACCGGCATGACCTGCCGCAACACCGAGACCGGTCACGGGGTCTTCCTCAGCTCCGCGCGCTACGAGGTCTTCTGAGCCGGACCTGACTGGTTCCGACCACCTGCATGTTCGCCCCGATTCTCAACCGGGGCGAACATGCTTCTATGCCCCAGGAAGAAGGCCCCGTGTCCGAGACTCTTGAATCTCCTGGCGCGCCGAGCGGTTCCGGCTACCATGGTGGGTACCAGCAGCCGCCTGCCTACGCGGTTCCTCTGCGGCCTGCGGTGCCGGAGATCAATGTGGGTGACGCCGTCACGTGGGCCTGGTCCCGCACCCTCGCCCATCCCCTCATCATCGCCTGGATCCCCCTGACCATTCTGGTGATGGGAGTGGTGCTGGGAGGAGCCTTCAGTCTGATCGGCGAAGAGGATGGCTCGCTCAATGCCGCGATCGGGGTCCCGGCGGTGCTGATCTGGGCGCTGATCATGCACCTGGGGCTCCAGAGCGCGGCCCTGTGGATCGCCCATGGGAAGAAAGTGACGTTCCGGTCCCTCATCGCGCCACCCAATGGCTTAGACGCGGCTGCCGCGCTCGTGCTCGTCGGTCTCGCGAGCGCCGTCGCCTCCATCGTCCCCTTCGGTGGCTTAGTGGTCGGCTACTTCTTCTGGGTGGCGGTGGCCATGACCATGAACGAGAGATGCTCCTGCTTCAAGGCGATCGGCCGCTCATGCCGCCTCATGAAGCAAGGGGGAAACGCGCCGTTACTGATGCTCGTGCTCGTCCTCGTTCACATCGCAGGGGTGCTGACCGTCATCGGACTGCTCGTGACCATCCCGATGATCCATCTCCTGACGGTCTACGTCTACATGCGAATGAGTGGCGGTGACGTGGCGCGCTGACCGCTTCCGGCCACTGCGCTTCTGACCAGTCGGCTCATTTGGGGTGCAGCGGGCCGGTGAGGTAGTGCTGGATCGTGGGCCCGACGACCTCCACCAGGTGGTCGACGCTCGCGCTCGCGATGGGGTCCAGGCGCAGTACGTAGCGGATCATGGCCAGCCCTACCAGCTGGGACCCCGCCAGGGTGGCCCTCTCACGTGCTGATACCCCTGACAGTCCCGACTGCTTGAGCGCCTCGGCCATCGGGACGGTGATCTGCTCGGTCGCGTAGGTCTGGATCGCCTCGGGGGCGCTGACGTCCGTGGCCATCCACCGCAGCAGGGTGCGGAAGGTCGCGCCGTCCGCGGCGTCGTCCCAGGCGGTCAGCGACAGGCGCACCAGGCGCGGGCCGGCCGATCGCAGGTCCCCGCTGACTGCGGCCGCGATCTCCTCGCTCGCCCGCACCCGCAGGTTGACGGCCGCCCCGAACAGGTCCCCCTTGGAGCCGAAGTAGTAGGAGACGAGCGCCGGGTCGACCCCGGCCGTGCGAGCCACGGCCCGGATCGTCGTGCCCTCGTAGCCCTGAGCCAGGAAGGACTCGCGCGCGGCAGTGAGGATCGCCTCCCGCGTCGAGGACTGCTGGGCGCTGCCCGCTCCTGGTCGGCGGCGTGGTCCCCGACGACGCCCGCGGCCAGAATCGGGACTGCCGGGTCCCCTCTCCTCCGATGGGGCGCTCGGCTGCGGCGCGCTGACGGCATCACTGGTCACTCCAGGAGGTTACGAGCGTCACCAGTGCCTTCGGCCTGACCACCTCGCCAAACCGGAGAAGTCCCGGGAGAACGCGGCACTTACGAGGGGTGGCGGGCCGCACGAGTGTGTGACGGACACCCTATTTTTAGGTAAGTCTATCGATGCGATATTCAACGGCGTTCAGATCTGCGGAGCGCCTGGATCGAGGTCGAAGGGGTCTGTGCGCGTCATCGCGCCAAGCGCGGCGAGGAGCTCCGGCGTGACGGCGTCGCTATTTCAACGGTGTTGAGGCTGGTGGTCCGCCTCGATACCGTGGCCCAAGCCCACATAGCCGTCGGCTCTCAGAGGGTCGGCGCAAGCGCGCGCCGAGGTGAAGAATGTCCGTTCCTGTTTCTGTACCCAGCTCGCAGAGGCCTGCGCCCGCTGCGTCCTTGGTGACCACGGGGCACGCCACGCGCATGGCGACCTCAGTGCCAGGCGGCTCCGGCCCCGTCGGCGCCTCGACGGTCCTGCGGATGGGGTTGGATATCGGCTCGACCACCATCAAGCTGGTCCTGCTGCCCGAGCGCCTGCCCGGGGCGGCCACCGGTGCCCGCCCCGACTCGGCGTCGGCTCCGGCGGTTCCGGTGTCCCCGGTGTTTGCTGAGTACCGGCGCCACAACGCGGACGTGCGCGGCGAGCTGACCCGGCTGCTGGAGGAGGTCGGCCGGGCCTATCCGGGCGCCGTCGTGCGTGGGGCGGTGACCGGCAGCGCCGGGCTGTCCCTGGCCACCCTCATGGGTCTGCCCTTCGTGCAGGAGGTCATCGCCGAGACCGAGACCGTGCGCGTGTGCGACCCGCAGGCCGACGTCATCATCGAGCTCGGCGGCGAGGACGCCAAGATCACCTACCTCCACCCCACCCCCGAGCAGCGCATGAACGGCACCTGCGCGGGCGGAACCGGTGCCTTCATCGACCAGATGGCCCAGCTCCTCCACACCGATGCCGCCGGCCTGGACGACCTGGCCTCGCGCTACACCACGCTCTACCCCATCGCCTCGCGCTGCGGCGTCTTCGCCAAGTCCGACCTCCAGCCGCTCATCAACCAGGGGGCCGCCGGCGAGGACCTGGCCGCCTCCGTCCTCCAGGCCGTCGTCACTCAGACCATCGCGGGCCTGGCCTGCGGGCGCCCCATCCGTGGCCACGTCATGTTCCTGGGCGGGCCGCTGCACTTCCTGCCCCAGCTGCGCGCCGCCTTCGAGCGGACCCTGGCCGAGCAGGTCGACTCCTTCACCTGCCCCGACAACGCCCAGCTCTACGTCGCCATCGGCGCCGCCCTGCTCTCCTCGGGTGAGCCGACGTCGATCTCCGAGCTGTCCACTCGCCTGGCCACCCGCAAGGCCCTGTCCCTGGGCACCTCCCGGATGCGTCCGCTGTTCAAGGACGCCGCCGAGCTGGAGGCCTTCCGTGAGCGTCACGCCCGCGCGCACATTGAGCGGGCCCACTGGCCGGTCCTCGAGGAGCCTGCTCAGGAGGCGGGAGCGCTGGGGGACTCGGGTGGCGCCGACGATGAGCTTGATGACGAGGCCCCCGGTGCGGCGTCGGCGCCGGGGACGAGCGGGGGCGGGGAGCACCGGGAGGGTGACTGCTTCCTGGGGATCGACGCCGGCTCGACGACGATCAAGGCCGTCGTCCTGGACGGGCGCGGACGGATCGTGTGGGAGCACTACGCCGGCAACGAGGGCGACCCGGTGACGGCCGCCGTGGAGATCCTGCGCCGCATCCACCGCGAGATGCCCGACGGCGTGCGGATCGTGCGTTCCTGCGTCACCGGCTACGGGGAGTCCCTGGTCAAGGCGGCGCTGCGCATCGACGAGGGCGTGGTCGAGACGATGGCGCACTACCGGGCGGCGGCCTACCTCAACCCCGGGGTCACCTCGGTCATCGACATCGGCGGCCAGGACATGAAGTACCTGCGCATCAAGGGCGATGCCATCGACTCCATCAGCGTCAATGAGGCCTGCTCGGCCGGCTGCGGCTCCTTCCTGCAGACCTTCGCCCGGTCGATGGGGCTGGAGATCGGTGAGTTCGCCGAGGCCGCGCTGCACGCCGAGCGGCCGGTGGACCTGGGCAGCCGCTGCACCGTGTTCATGAACTCCTCGGTCAAGCAGGCCCAGCGCGAGTCGGCCACCGTGGGGGAGATCAGTGCGGGCCTGTCCTACTCGGTGGTGCGCAACGCCCTGTACAAGGTCATCAAGCTCAAGGACGCCGACCAGCTCGGCGAGCGGGTCTCGGTCCAGGGCGGCACCTTCCTCAATGACGCGGTGCTGCGGGCCTTCGAGCTGCTCACCGGCCGGGAGGTGGTGCGCCCCGACGTCGCCGGCCTCATGGGCTGCTTCGGTGCGGCCCTGAGCGCCCGGGCCTCCTACGACGGGGTGCCCTCGGGCCTCATGAGCCTGGGCGAGCTATCCCGCTTCAGCCTGACCACCGAGACCGCCACCTGCAAGCTGTGCCAGAACCACTGCCAGCTGACTATCACCACCTTCAACGACGGTCAGCGCCACATCTCCGGCAACCGCTGTGAGCGGGGCGCCACCCAGGAGCGGCGCGCCACCAAGTCCGACCTGCCCAACCTCTACGACTACAAGTACAAGCGGGCCTTCTCCTACCGGCGCCTGCGCGAGGGCGCGGCTACGCGCGGGGACATCGGCATCCCCAGGGTGTTGGGCATGTACGAGAACTACCCGCTGTGGTTCACGGTGCTCACCTCGCTGGGCTTCCGCGTCATGATCTCGGGGCGCTCCAACCACGAGCTCTTCAAGTCCGGCATGGACACGATCCCCTCGGAGAATGTCTGCTACCCGGCCAAGCTCGCCCACGGGCACATCGAGGCCCTCATCGCCAAGGGCATCACGACGATCTGGTTCCCCTGCGTGTTCTACGAGCGCGAGCTCGTCCAGGGTGCCGCCGACCACTTCAACTGCCCGATCGTGGCCACCTACCCCGAGGTCATTCGCAACAACGTCGAGGCCGTGCGCGACGGGCAGCCCCGCGGTGGCGAGGGCGCCGACGGTGCCGAGGGGGGCACGGGTCCCGGAGGCTCGGGCGTGCGAATGCTCTCCCCCTTCCTCAACCTGGCCGACCCCACCACCCTGGCTGAACGGCTCGTCGAGGTGTTCGCCGACTGGGACGTCACCCTGCCCGAGGCCCGTCGGGCCGTGGCCGCCGGCTTCGCCGAGGATGCCGCCTTCAAGGCCGACGTGCGCGCCGAGGGCCGCCGCGCCCTGACGTGGATGGAGGACAACGACCGCAAGGGAATCGTCCTGGCCGGACGGCCCTACCACATCGACCCCGAGATCAACCACGGCATCCCCGACGTCATCAACACCCTGGGCCTGGCCGTCCTGTCCGAGGACTCCCTCCTGCCCGAGCCCGACGCCGCAGCCACCGGCACGGCAGGGGCGACCGACTCCGCCGGGGCGAGCGGGCCCGGTACCGGGCCCGCTGCCGGTCCCGCTGGTCCCAGCACCGGTTCCCAAACGGCGGATGGCGTCCGAGCATCTCGCTCCGACGCCGACCGCGGCGGCGAATCCGGTGTCAGGGGCGACGACGAGACTACCGGGCAGGCCCGAAAGGCGGGCGAGACCGGAACGGCTGACAAGGCCAGCAGAACAGAACCGGGCGAGCGTCCCGCCAGGCCGGCCAGACCCAAGAAGCCCAAGAAGACCGACTGGGCCGCCATCGCCCGCCAGGCCGGCAGCCAGGCCGCCGGCCAGTCGACTGGTGAGGCGGCCGGCAAGGCCGGAGCTCCTGACCCCGGCGACGGTGCCGAGCACGCCGTCGCCACCGGGGCGCTCAGCCGGGCCGTGGCCGCACTGCGC
>CAUVMS010000045.1:0-19313 GCA_963552815.1 uncultured Actinomyces sp.
ATCTGCCTGTCGCCGAGGTCCAGACCCTCACCACCAACAGCAAGAACCCCCGCCACAACTGAACCCACCCAATCACCAGGCACGACATCGCGGGCACGTCCCACCACACGTAGTAGAAACGACGACTGCACCTACGGCACCTCAGTGCGCTTCACGGCTGGCCCGTCAGCGACAGGAGGAATAGCGGGAATCATCTCCCGGACTAAAGCCTTCATGCCTTCGAGCGACTTCGGTCCATACGTATGACCTGAGAAGTGGTTGTACACGAGTTCCACCTGAAGCGTGTGATCGTCCGGGTACAGCCAAGCAACAGAGATCCCATCGTTATGTGCCCACATATAACCTCGCCCTTCGATACCGTCAAGCATCAGCCGCTCGTGCCCCTCAGCTTCGATCTCACTGAACGAATTATCGTTATCCACACCCATGCGACCACCCGGGACATAAGCAATAAGTACCGAAGTTAAGTTTTCATCACCACCCTCATGGCCGGTGATCGTGCAGTAGAAAGCACTCTCTTGCGGCACCTTGGTTGAATCGGTGGAATGATTACTGTGACGGTACACGTACTCTTCAGAATGGAATGACAACCCCTCCAACAACAATCGATTCGGGACCACTTCACATAGGGTGTCATCCGTATGAAACACAGGGCTAGCAGAAAAAGAACTAGCAGCCTCCCGCCCCTTACCGTCACTCCGAGCACATGAAGTGACTCCCATGAACAGGAAGACAGCAGCGACAGCACAACTCAAACTCATGAAAGAATGCCACATACGCGCCACCTTATAATCCACCTCTCCCCTTTCCTCGATACCATACCTCCTAGTTCCTTCTCGGAGCCGCAGCAGCATTACCATTGTTAATTTGTTGCCCGCCATCCGTTTGGCCACCAGAAACAGCTTGATCGATCTCATTTAATGGCTTCTGCTTATTGTCGGTATCAGCACCGTCATTCTTTCCATCCTTGTCAGACCCACCACTCTCTTCATCATCAGATCCACCAGCCCCCCAGTCAAGCATTTCCCCGATTTGCCCGTCATTAAGTGAATTCACGTCAACTATTGGATTCCCGTTAGCATCCTCTCGATACCATCCCGTTTCATTATCTTCGGCCGATGGTTTCGAATCCTCACCAGTCAGCCAGCCATGATTGAGGGCTACTGCGTAACCTTGAGCTTTTCTCCGGTTATATGCATTGTCTGCCGAGTTAGCGTCGCCCACCTCAGGGGAACCCAATAGTGACAGTACGAAATCAGTTGCCAACGGCTGCGTGATGTTCGATGCGACGGCGTATGCAGCCGGCCCTGCTGTTCCTGCACTTGCCGCACTAACCCCTAAACCAATCATCGTATTCGCAACCGCCATCGTAGTACCAACGGTCTGATTTCGTTTCGCCTCTATTTTCGCAGCATCATCCTTCTTTTCCTTAATATCGTCATTAAAACGCATATTCGAAAGACCCTCCAGATATGCAGAAGTCTCTGCACCCTGACGATATCGACTATAGAAGTCCTCCAGCCCCACTCCATTATTAACGGCACTAGCGGCTGCTTCAATCCGCTTCCCGTGATATTTTCCGGCGGCGACAGAAACCGTTGACATCGCATCCGAATTATTTCCAAACCGATATATGAGAGTTGAAATGTCCTTCGCGTCCACTCCCATTGTTGCAAGATCTGGCCCCGCCCCAAACCCTTCGTGCCAACGCCCGGAACTCGCCGCCGCTAACTCTTCTGGAGAATTTGCGACAACGACAGCCATATTCTTTTGCATCGCTTCCGAAAATTTGTCTTTAGGCCATTTATCGCTAGCGAAATATTTCATCCCTTTTGCAGCAGCATATGTTGCCCGAGCGTCATTCTTGGCATCAGGATGCTCGGCATCGGGATTTCTGAATGAAGCAGCTTGCGCGAGCGCGGCCGTAAAGCTATCGATCGCGGGAGGGCTTTTTCTCTTGGAGAAGTTCACTGCCGGGATAGCGCCCCACTCTCGCGTAGTGAGTTTTTCCCATCGGTGTGCAGTATTGCCGTCTGGCTGCCAATTTCCACCCTCGTCAACAGTTCCATTCCCTCCAAGATAAGCAAGGGATAGGTCTTTATCTTTAGCCATAAGTTCCAGAACGCCAGCAAGAGGGTCTGTTGAATACTCAGTGGTTAAGTAGGTAGTTCCAGACGAAATGGTCTTTGGATCTACTTCCTCAAGGACATCCGCTGCATTAAGGATAAAACCGGAACCAAACTTAGTTCCAGTCGTTGTCACAAGCGCATTGAATGCTGCGACATCATCCGGAGATTTCGAAGCATAAATCTCAGCTCCGAATTCTTTTCCTAGCGGCTCCCCGCCAACACTAGGCTGAGACGCCCCAGCCAGAAGGTGTCCAAGGGTATCTGTCATGAGCTGGATTTTGTTGGGGTCCCTCGCGAACGTCTGGTTTGTAGTGTTGACCAGATTGAGGTAGTCTCGAGCCCCTCCTACAGAGCTCACAAATGTTGCCCCATACGCAGGAACATCTTGATGCTTTTCTATTTCAGCCCTGATTGTTTCGGCTTTTTCTGCGTCGCCTGAGTTGATGGCGGCCTGGAACTCCTGCGCCTGTTTTTTTCCATTGGCAGCCGATTCCGAATTGTACGCCCTAACGTTGGATGCGGTATCCATGCTGGCCCAGTAGGCTGCCTCATCCACGGTCCCCTCAGGAGGATCAGGAAGATAGTAGGAGTACGTTCCATCGGAGTTCATGTTGTTGACTCCATTGGAGTTGAGATTGATGACCTCTGTCGTGCGGACATTCAGTTCGATGGCCAGGCCGACAATGGCTGAGGCACACCCCGCCAAGGTCGTTGAAGACCCGTCACCCCCCAGAGCATCCGGTTGAGTGGAGGAACCATCGGGGGAAGAAGGGCCGGAGGTGCCACCAGAAGCACCGGGAACTGCACCATAGGCCCTCGCAGCCTCTTCCACAGTACCCACAGGATGCGAGTTGTTCTCACTGGATTTGTAGATGTTGGATCTTTCAGAGGCAACAAAGGTGCCGTACTCGTTCAGGCGGCTCGCCTGCGTTTCAGCTTTTTCGGTGTCGATTTTGAAGAATGCCATGATTTTCGCTTTTTGTACTTCTTTGAGGGGCAGCGGTGGTTAGTTACTCTGTTTTCCAGTTCGCTTCCGTCGGGTACTCGTCCGGCTTGACTTTCTCCCCTGGACTCAGCTTCTGCTGCGCCGCAGCTGCGCTCAGGTCACTGATGATCGTTGCCATAACTCCAGAGTCGGAATCGACCGAGTCAACAGCAGCAGTCATCTTCGCTGACAAGGTCTCCGCGACCGGAGAATCCCAGATCCCCTCAAGTCCCGTTTTCAGCGTTTCAACTGAGCCTCCAGAGGCGGGCGCCCAGCCACGAAGATTAGATTGCGACGTCGTCGCTTTCGACAAGATGTTATTGATAGCGATCAACTTCTTGTTGTCAACCTTCCCATCATCTTTCTCATCGTTAGGAGAAGGTGAGGCCCCGGGAGAGGGAGCTGGCGTAGGAGTACTCATTTACGTCTTCCGATCTTCTCTTGGTTGCGACGAGGATAACCGCTTTGTTCAAGCCGCACTTCACATACGCGCGCAGCAGAGAACTACCAACTATCGCTCGATAGACGTCTGCCACAGCGTCTGCCTGCAAATTACTTTACCGTAACATCGACGGACCTGCTGCACGTAGCAAGCGGCGTCCACCTCGAATCGGGTTCAGGCAGCGATGCTCGGGCCGGCGACGGGCAGGCTCAGCCACACCCGGGTCCCCACGCCCTCGCGGGAGGCCATGCGCACGCTGCCGCCGTGGCGGCGCACGATCGTCGCCACGAGCGCCAGCCCGAGTCCTGAGCCCGGCAGGCCCCGGGCGTTGCCGGCGCGTGCCAGCTCGCTCCACACCGCAGGCAGGTCCGCCTGCGGCACCCCGATCCCGGTGTCGGCCACCTCGATGGTGACGGTGCCGGACTCCTCCCGGCCGCGCACCTCCACGGTCCCGCCCGGCCCGGTGTACTTCGAGGCGTTGGAGATGACGTTGTAGACGGCCGAGTACAGCAGGTCGCCGTCGCCGCGCACGTGCGACAACGGCCACGGCACCTGCGGCAGGTCCAGGCGGATCCGGGGCGCCCCGCCCCGGGTGGCGCCCTCCTCGCTGACCGCCTGGGCGGCGTCCTGCACGGTCTCGGCGATGTCGACGTCCTCCAGCGACAGCGCAGCCGTCTCCAAGTCGGCCAGCTTGCGCAGATCCGTCACCAGGCGCCCCATCCGGCGGGCCTGGGCGTCGACGACGTCGACCCTGGCCTGCAGCTCCTGGGGACGGGCCTGCGGTAGGTCGGCGACGGCGGCGCGCACCGCCGTCAGCGGGTTCTTCAGCTCGTGGTCCAGCCTGCGCAGGAACTGCTGGTGGTGGGCCCACGCCTCCTGCTGGGCCTCACGGCGAGCCCGCTCGATCGCCAGCCGTTGCCGGCGTCGTCCCACGGCGATGAGGAGGGCGAGCAGCAGGACACCCGCCCCGGTCCCCGCCACCACGAGCGGCACCGTCGTCGTAATGAACAGGGGCGCCAGGCCGTAGACGGCGTAGGCCCCGGCCACCGCAACGGCGACGGCGACCAGTGCGAGCACCCACCCGCCCCATATCCTCCCGGACTCCTTGTCAGCCGTGGAAGCAGGGTTGACCGGGGCGGCCTCGGGGGTGGTCCCGGAGGGAGGCTCCACGGCTCGACCATGACCCATCGTGGACTGCCCAGCCGTGGGCTGGGCGGTCGGCGGATGAACCATCGTCGGCTGAGCCGCTGGTGGGGAAGCCGGTGACTGCCGGACCGGCGGATGCGGTGCGCCCGGAAGGGGCCGGTGGATCTCCACCGTCTGGGGGCCGCCCAGGTCCATCGTCGGCGGCAGGTACCTGGTGCGGTCGTCCTGCGAGGACGCCCGAGGCGGAAGCGATGGCGGTATGTCCGACCCCGACGGCACAGGGGACTGACTCATGCCTGGACCCCGGCCCGGAAGCGGTAGCCGACGGAGGGGACCGTCTCGATGTAGATGGGGTGGGCGGCGTCGTCGCCCAGAGCCTGGCGGATCTCGCGGATGCGATGGTCGACTGCGCGCGTGGAGGTGGCGAAGTCAATGCCCCACAGGGAGGCCAGCAGGTCGTCACGCGTGTGGAGCTCACCGGGGTGGCTCATGAGGTAGTCCAGGAGCGCCGTGGCCTTCGGGGTGAGGGCCACCTCGCGCCCGGCCAGGGTGACCCGCCGGGAGGTGCGCTCCAGGACCAGCTCGCCGGCCACCAGCCTGGAGGCGGAGGTCAGCGGCTGAGCCATCCCCCGGGTGCGGCGCAGGACGGCGCGGATCCGGGAGGCGAGCTCGGCGGGGTCGAAGGGCTTGGACAGGTAGTCGTCGGCGCCGTCGTCAAGCGCCGAGACCCGTTCGTAGGAGGCGTCGACCTGGGTGAGCAGGATGATGGGGGTCCAGGCCCCGCCCGCCCTCACCCGACGCACCAGCTCGCGCCCGTCCATCCTGGGCATGAGGACGTCGGAGACGATGATGTCCACCTGGTAGGAGGCCAGGATGTCCAGGGCCTCCATCCCGTCCGAGGCGAGCAGGGTCCGGTACCCGCTGCGCTCCAGGTAGGGACCCAGGGAGCGGCGGATGGGGGCCTCGTCGTCGACGAGCAGGACGGTGGCGGAAGGAGCCGGTGCCGCGGGTTGATTCGACAGACTCACTGAATGAGCCTCCCGACGGTGTTGCCGGCGCCGGTGTCCAGGAGCGTGGGGTCGTCGCCCAGCCAGTAGACGGTGACGTTGGACCCCTGGATGGTGAGGTGGTCGATGTCGCGGGCGTAGATGGTGACGTTGGATCCCTGGACGGTGACGGAGTCGACGTCGTCGACGGAGATCTTGACGTCGGAGCCCTGGACCATGAGCGCATCGAAGTCGCCAACCAGGTTGTGGGTGCCTCCGGAGCCCTGGAGCACGTAGGTGCCGAAGACCTCCGTGCGCTGTCCCGTGCTCTGGATGTCCTTCCAGGTGGCATCCGTGATGGGGGCGTCGTCGGCGTCCCCATCGTCATCGTGGTCGTCGGAGCCGGTGTAGGGCCTGACCGAGGAGCCCGAGGAGGCCTGGGAGCCGGAGTTCGCCGAGCCCTGGGGGTTGGACGTGGCGGAGCCGTTGGAGTTGGCGCTCTTGGTCTCGGTCTGCTTGTTCTGCTCGGCCTGGGGCGCGGCCGATGACCCGGAGTCACCCGAGCCGGCGCGGTTGACGGTCAGGGAGCAGGCGCCCAGGCTCAGAGACAGGGCCAGGGCGGCGGTACCGGCGAAAATAATCTTGGGTAGCGACATGACGGGGTCCTCTCAGGAATACGTGCGGGGAGTTGTACGCAACATACAATAACGGCCGGCTATGCCACCCTCGTCGCCAAGGTGTCGCAGAACTGCGACCAGGGGCGCGATGGCGGTCACGGGATAAAACATCGTTGTGCGGTCCCACCACCTGTCCGCGCAGTTTTGGAGCTCCGGCTCGTTGAGCCGAGGATGTATCAACAGGATAGAGCACCGAGACTGCGCTGACGAGTACGCGGGTGACCAGCCGGCTAGGACTCCTTCGACGTACTCGCCCTGCTCGCCGTACTCTTCTTGGCCGCGGTCTTGGCGGTGGACTTCGACGCCGTCCTCGCAGTGGTCTTCGTGGCGGTCTTTTTGGCGGTGGTCTTGCGGGTGGTGCGCTTCTTGGCCGGGCCCTTGGCGCGCTTCTCCGCGAGCAGCTCGAAGGCGCGCTCGGGCGTGACGGTGGCCGGGTCGTCGCCGCGGCGCAGGGTCACGTTGGTCTCCCCGTCGGTGAAGTAGGGGCCGAAGCGGCCGTCCTTGATGACCACGGGCTTGCCGGTGGCCGGGTCCTGGCCGAGCTCGCGCAGCGGCCCGCGAGCGGCCGCCTGCCCCCGGCGCCGCTTGGGCTGGGCGAAGAGCTCCAGGGCCTGCTCCAGGGTCACGGTGAAGATCTGCTCCTCGGTCTCCAGGGAGCGCGAGTCCGTGCCCTTCTTGAGGTAGGGACCGTAGCGACCGTTCTGGGCGGTGATGTCCGCCCCCGACTCCGGGTCCTGCCCGACGACGCGCGGCAGGCTCAGCAGGTCCAGGGCCTGCTCCAGGGTCACGGTGGACAGGTCCATGGAGCGCAGGAGGCTGGCCGTGCGGGGCTTGGGCTTGGCTGCCTTAGCAGTTTTCCTCTTGGACCTCGTGGTCTTCGCTGCCTTCGCCATCTTCCCGGCCGTCTCACCGTCCGTGCTGGCCTCGGCGGCCGCGGCCGTGGTGGACGCCTCGGCCTCCTCCTCGGGGTCGGGCAGGACCTCGGTGACGTAGGGGCCGTAGCGGCCGTCCTTGGCGATGATGACGTGTCCGCTGACCGGGTCGACGCCCAGCTCACGGCCGTCGTCGGCCGCCCGGGCGAAGAGCTCACGAGCCTTGTCCACGGTCAGCTCGTCGGGGGCGACGTCGGCGGGCACGTTGGCGCGCTTGCCCTCGGTGTCCTCCAGGTAGGGACCGTAGCGGCCCACCCGCAGAGTGATGCCCTCGCCGATCTCGATGGAGTTGATGACGCGGGCGTCAATCTCGCCGAGGTTGTCCACCAGCCCCTTGAGCCCCTGGGCCCGTAGCTCTGCGGCGGAGGCGGCTGCGGCGTCGAGCTCGCCGGCGGCCGCGGCCTCGGCGATCTCCTGGGCGACGGTGTCGGGGGCCCCCTGACCGTTGTAGAAGCGTCGCAGCCAGGACACCCGGTCCTCCTCACCGGCGGCGATCCGGTCGAGGTCGCGCTCCATGGAGGCGGTGAAGTCGTAGTCGACCAGCTCGGTGAAGTTCTCCTCCAGCAGGCGGGTGACGGCGAAGGCGAGCCAGGTCGGCACCAGGGCCTGCCCGCGGTGGTCCACGTAGCCGCGGTCGGAGATCGTGGACATGGTGGCCGCGTAGGTGGACGGGCGGCCGATCTCGCGCTCCTCGAGGGCCTTGACCAGGGATGCCTCGGTATAGCGCGGCGGAGGCGTGGTCTCATGGCCCGAGGCCTCGGCGGCCAGGGCGGCCAGCTCCTGGCCCGAGATCATCGCGGGCAGGCGCACGTCCTTGGAATCCTTGGTAGTGGCGCCGGAGTCGTCCTGGTAGCGCTCGGCGTCGCGCCCCTCCTCGTAGGCGGCCAGGAAGCCGCGGAAGGTGATGACGGTCCCCGACGCCGTCAGGCCGGCCGTGGAGAAGGTGGGGCCGGAGTCGCGCGACTCGCCGGCCGCCGGGGTCAGGGGCACCTCGACGGTCACGGTGGCGGTCGAGCCGACGGCGTCGGCCATCTGGGAGGCCACCGTCCGCTTCCAGATGAGCTCGTAGAGGCGGAACTGGGCGCCGGTGAGCTCGCCGGAGACCTGGGCCGGGGTGCGGAAGTGGTCGCCGGCGGGGCGGATCGCCTCGTGGGCCTCCTGGGCGCCCTTGGCCTTGGAGGCGTAGACGCGGGGGCGCTGGGGCACGTACTCGGTGCCGTAGAGCTCTGCCACCTGGGAGCGGGCCGCGGCCACGGCCTGGCTGGACAGGACCGTGGAGTCGGTGCGCATGTAGGTGATGAAGCCGTTCTCGTAGAGGCCCTGCGCCACACGCATGGTCTCCCGCGGGTTCATGCGCAGCTTGCGGGAGGCCTCCTGCTGGAGCGTGGAGGTGGTGAAGGGGGCCGCCGGGCGGCGCTTGTAGGGCTTGTCCTCAACACCGACCACCCGCGGCTCGCCCCGGCCGATGGCCTCGGCGACGGCGGTGGCTCCCACCTGGTGGAGGTGGACGACGGAGGCCTTGACGGCGGCCGGGCGCAGCTGACCGGCGTCGTTGAAGTCGCGGCCGGTGGCCACCCGCCGCCCGTCGAGGCTGACGAGGCGGGCGGTGAAGGAGGAGTCCTGACGGGCGGTGACGTCCACCGGGGACAGGACGGTGGAGAAAGTGGCCTCCACCCCCCAGTAGGAGGCCGAGCGGAAGGCCATGCGCTCACGCTCGCGCTCGACGACCAGGCGGGTGGCCACCGACTGGACGCGCCCGGCGGACAGGCCGGCACGGACCTTGCGCCACAGGACCGGGCTGACCTCGTAGCCCACGAGGCGGTCCAGGATGCGGCGGGTCTCCTGGGCGTCGACGAGGTGGATGTCCAGGTCGCGGGTGTTGTTCAGGGCCCGGGTGACGGCCTCGCGGGTGATCTCGGTGAAGACCATGCGGCGCACCGGCACCTTGGGCTTGAGGACCTGCTGGAGGTGCCAGGCGATGGCCTCGCCCTCGCGGTCGTCATCGGTGGCCAGGTAGAGCTCGTCGGCGTCCTTGAGGGCCTTCTTGAGCTGGGCGACCGTCTTCTTCTTGTCCGGGTTGACGACGTAGTAGGGCGTGAAGTCGTCCTCGACGTCAACCGCGAACTTGCCGTAGGGCCCCTTCTTCATGGTGGCGGGCAGCTCGGAGGGCTGCGGCAGGTCGCGGATGTGCCCCACGGAGGCCTCGACGTCGAACTCCGGACCGAGGTAGCCGGCGATGGAGCGCACCTTGTTGGGGGACTCCACGATGACGAGCTTGGTGGACACGTAAAGCCTTCCTCACGGGCGGTGCGCGGTTGGCCGCGCCTGGCGGGGTAGTCGATGGTTCGCGACGTCGGCGGGGCCGGGCGATCTCCGCGTGATCGTGACGATCCGGGCGATCAGGGCACCTGACGAGGGTGTGCGGCAGGGAGGCGGCTCGCGCCGACTCTCAGCCGACTGTAACGCACCGCTCACCTTTTCCAACCCGGCAGCGCACGGAAAACGACTTTCGTCTCAATGGCAGGGGCCCAAGGCGGCCGGCCGCCGGCAGGCGGCTGCTCGGGTCCACGGGACTCGGATCGGATGAGCCTCGGATGAGCCTCAGATGAGCTCGGCCAGGGCGCTGCGCACGGCGGCCAGGCGCTGGGCGGCGATGTTCTCGTCGTAGGGCAGGTGCAGGCCGCGGCACTCGGCGGCCAGCTCGGCCAGCGAGCGGACCTCCGGGAAGCCTCGCGAGGCCAGCTGGGCGACCTCGTCAACGACTGGCGAGCCCGACGAGCCCGCCCCGCCGCCGCGCAGGTCCACCCACTGGCCCAGGCGTCGAGCCGCGCGGTCCAGGCTGGAGGTGACCGTGCGCAAGGCGTCGTTGAGCTGGGCAACCTGGGTGCTCACGGCGCGCAGCACGGGCCCCAGCCCACGGAAGCCGGACTCGAGAGCCTCGCACAGGTCCGTCAGGGAGTGAATGGCGTCCACCTCGCTGCCGTCGAGGATGGACTGGGCGAAGCGCCCCACCATGAGGGTGAGCAGGCGCATGAGGGCCACGGAGAAACGCAGCTCGGTGACCGACTGGTGCAGGACCTGCAGGCGCGAGGGCAGCCCGGTCAGCTCGGCCCCGGCGGTACCGGTGAGCTCGGAGATGCGCTCGGCGAGCATCTGCGCCTTGGTCTGGCTGCCGTTGCCGGCGTCGTGGGAGACCAGCTGACCGATGCGCCCCACCCGCGCCTCCACCGCCCGGGCCGAGTCGTGAGTGGCCTCCATGGTGGTGATGAGGCGCAGGTACTCGTCGAGCTCGAAGACCAGGGCGTTGGTGTCTTTCTCCATGGCGGCCACCGTGTTGAGGATCCGGGCCACCGCGCCCAGACCCTCGGGGGCGGCCGCGGGGACGCGCACCCCGGCGCTGACCAGGGAGGCCACCTCGCGCGGCAGAGTCGCCAACGTCATGTCGTGCAGGGAGGAGAAGCCCAGTGTCTGAAGCTCTGCTGCCAGCTCGCGGGCGCCGAACTCACCGAGCTGGTGGCGCGAGGCGCCGCGGGCCTGGAGGTCGCGCTCCTTGGCGCGCACCCGCCGGTAGGCCTCCTCGACCTTGCTCCGGGTCTCACTGTCCATCGGCTTGATCCGCACCGACAGGAAGCCTCGACGCAGCGGCACGATCGTGGCGAAGACCCGGTAGTCCAGGCCGTCTACCGCACGGTTGGTGATGTATCCGCAGGCCGGACGCTGGGACTGCAGATCGTCCCAGATGAGGCGGAAGAGACCGGCCGGCATATCCAGGTGCCGAATGATGCTGTGGGGAGCCCCAATGAGCCGCTCGCGCGAGTAGCGAGATAGCGTATCGAATGTCCTATTGGTGTTCTGAATGACACCTTTGAGGTCCGTGGTGGAAAAGAAGATGTCCTGCGGATCGAACAAACGCTCGTACCCGACCTGCGATTCCATGGGCGCTCTCCTTCATGGTAGACGGTTCGCGGGAGCACCTCGTCGAGGACATCTTAGCTCCTCACACAGTGCCAGAAAAACCTTAGTGACATGCACGGGCCCGCGGAAGACTGTTTATGACATTGTCACCAGTAAGTTGGGACCTATCTTGTAGATTCCGACTAACTACGCCTCCAGCTGGCTCAGGGTCTCGCGAACCGTCGCCACCCGCTCACGAATGACGGGCTCATCCAGGGTCACGACGACGCCGCGGGCCTTAGCGGCCAGCTCGGCCAGGGAGGCCGTCTCCGGGAAGCCCTGCTCGCCCACGGCGACGGCCTCGTTCAGGGCGGCCTCGGCGTCGACGCCGTCGACCAGAGCCTGGGCGCCCTCGTCCTGGAGCGCACGGATCCAGCGCTGGAAGGGCCGCTTGACGCGGTCGAGGTTGCTGACCACGCCGCGCAGGTCGCCCTCCAAGCGCTCAGCCAGGTTCGCGGCCTCCTGGCAGGAGGGCACCAGGGACTCCAGGTCGGAGAGCATCGCCTCGGCAAGATCGCCGATGGCGTCGGCAGACTCCCCCTCCTCCCCGTCCAGGACGGCGGCCGCGAAGATCCCGGCCATCAGCGTGTGCAGGCGCATCATCGAGCTGCGGAAGCGCACCTCCGAGGCCGCCTCGTAGAGCGCCACGAGGGAGGAGTTGAGCTGGCGGAGCACCTCGACTGCCTGGGCACTGCGATCCTTGACGCGCTCGGAAACCGTGGGGACGGAGGACTCGCCGTCGGGGCTGGTCACCTCGCCCATGAGGTCGCCCACGCGGTTGGCCCGATCGATGACCGAGCGCACCCCGCTGGCCCAGGAGCCCAGCCCGTTGATGAGCTCCTGGTACTCCCCCAGCTGATAGACGAGCTCGTCGGTGTCCCGCTCGATCGCGGCGACGGCCTGGAGGACGGCGAACATGGGGTTGTCCGACTCGGCGCGCGGCGGGACCCGGACCCCCTCCACCACCAGCAGGGCCAGCTCACGCGGGAGGGCGGCCCGAGCGAAGTTGTGCAGGTCGCGGTACTGGAGCTCCGCCAGCTCCTCAATCAGCAGCGTCGCACCGTGCTCGGCGACCTCCCGTCGCCCATGCCCCTCCTCGGCGTAGGCGCGCTCGGCAGCCCGCACCCGGGAGTAGATCTCCTTGACGGGGGTGAACATGGCGTGGTTGGTCGGACGCACGCGCACGGACAGGTAGCCGTCCTCCAGCGGGGTGATCGTCGCGAAGACCCAGTAGTCCAGCCCGTCCTTGGCCCGGTTGATCACATAGACGCAGGACGAGCGCCCCTGCTCCAGCTCATCCCACATGAGCTTGAAGGCCCCTGCAGGCATGTCATCGTGGCGAATAATGTTGTGCGGAGAGCCAATGAGCTCCTCAGCGCTGTAACGGGACAGCGAATCGAATACCCGGTTCGTCCTGCGAATGACACCTTTGGTATCCGTCGTCGAGAAGAACAGGTCCTCGGCACCGAAGCGGCGCTCGTTGCCATCGACGTATTCCATGACTCTCCTGCAATGGTAGGGGGAATAGGTCACCGCCGGATTACCGACCGCGACACGCTGAATAGGGAGACGGCTGAGATTCCACTAAACCGCCTTCTGTGCGACTACGCTACGAAGTAACGTTATGGTGCACGCGGATGTGGGGATCGACAACCGAGACGCACGACCGCATAAGCATGTCACAGCACCCACCCCTCTGGGTAGCCGTTTGGTCTCAGATCGATAACACAGTCGAGACACAGGTTGCGCTGTGGTCGAGCACAGCGCCTTCCTGTTGAATAGACGACGTGTCTAACGCCCCCACCGAGAACCTCACCCGCACTGACGGCTCCCCCCTGCGCGTCCTGGTCGTCGACGACGAGCAGATGCTCGCCGACCTGCTCGCCTCCGCCCTGCGTTACGAGGGCTGGGAGGTCACAACCGCCGGGACCGGGATCGCCGCGGTCCGATCCGCCCAGGAGATCGACCCCGACGTCATCGTCCTGGACATCATGCTGCCCGACTTCGACGGACTGGAGGTCATGCGCCGGGTTCGGGGCCACAGCCCGAACGTGCCGGTCCTGTTCCTGACCGCCAAGGACGCCGTCGAGGACCGGGTGGCCGGACTGACCGCCGGCGGCGACGACTACGTCACCAAGCCCTTCTCCCTGGAGGAGGTCGTGGCCCGCCTGCGCGCCCTGCTGCGCCGTTCGGGGGCCAGCGAGGAGAAGCCCGCGTCCCTGCTGGAGGTCGGGGACCTGCGCATGGACGAGGACTCCCACGAGGTCTGGCGCGGCCAGGACGAGATCCAGCTGACCGCCACCGAGTTCGAGCTGCTGCGCTACCTCATGCGCAACCCCCGCCGGGTCCTGTCCAAGCCGCAGATCCTGGACCGGGTGTGGAACTACGACTTCGGCGGGCAGGCCAATATCGTCGAGCTCTACATCTCCTACCTGCGCCGCAAGATCGACAAGGGCCGCGAGCCCATGATCCACACGATGCGTGGCGTCGGCTACGTCCTCAAGCCCGCCGCCGGCGCCGACGCGCGCGTCTGACGGCCCGGAGACACCGGATATGCCGGATACGTCAGAGACGTCGGGCCTCCCGGCACCGGCCGGAGCGCAGGCCGGTCCGCGGACCGGCCGGGGAACCGGTCGCGGCTCGTGGTGGCCCGGCCCGTCCCCGCGCCGCCCCTGCAGCCTGCGCACCCGTCTGGTGGCCGGGGTGCTCGGGCTGGTCCTGGTCATGGCGGCGGTCATGAGCACCTTCTCTACTGTCAGCCTGCGCCACACCCTCATGGCCCACACCGACAGCCAGCTGACGGCGGCCGCCCAGCGCGCCGCCGACAAGCGCCACAACCTCAAGCAGGAGACCGAGGACGCCCAGGCGCAGGGGACCCAGAGCAGCCAGGACAGTCAGGCCGGCGGGGCCCATGGGCCCGACGGCGCGGAAGGAACCGACCCCGACAAGCAGGGGGTTCCTCCCGGGCTCGACGCCGCCGGGCAGTCCACCGGCACCCTGACGCTCATCGCCCCGGCGTCGTCGAGCTCCAGCAGTGAGGCGGCCGCCTACATCGACAAGGACGGCCGCTACGCGGCCATCTCCCAGGAGGACTGCCAGCGTCTACTGTCGGAGGCCACCCGGGACCACCCCGTCACCGTCCACCTGCACCACCTGGGCAGCTACCGAATCCTGGCCACGCGGGACGAGGTCTCGGGGGACACTGTCATCACCGGCCTCTCCCTGGAGGGGGACAAGGCGCTCATCCGCTCCCAGCTGCTCATCGAGCTGGTGGTCGCGATGGTGGGCGCCCTGGTGGTGGCCCTGGCCGGACGCGCCCTGGTGCGCTCCTCGCTCGCACCCCTGGAGCGGGTGGCCCGTACCGCGCACCGCGTGGCCTCCCAACCGCTGGAGCGCGGCGAGGTGAGTATCAAGGACCGGGTGGCCGAGGCGGACCTGGCCTCCTCGGCCGAGGTCGGCCACGTCGGCGGTGCCCTCAACACGCTGCTCGGACACGTGGAGTCCGCGCTGACCGCGCGGCAGCACTCGGAGACCCAGGTGCGCCAGTTCGTGGCCGACGCCTCCCACGAGCTGCGCACGCCGCTGGCCTCGATCCGCGGCTACACCGAGCTCATCCGCCGCGAGGGCGCCGACGCCGAGCTGCCGGAGGAGGCCTCCTACGCCCTGGACCGCGTGCACTCCGAGTCGGTGAGAATGACGGCGCTCGTGGAGGACCTGCTGCTGCTGGCGCGCCTGGACGCCGGGCGTGAGCTGCGCCGCGAGGAGGTGGACCTGGT
Organism: uncultured Actinomyces sp.; assembly: GCA_963552815.1. Taxonomy (GTDB): domain Bacteria; phylum Actinomycetota; class Actinomycetes; order Actinomycetales; family Actinomycetaceae; genus Actinomyces. The sequence goes on from CAUVMS010000045.1 coordinate 15,028, forward strand.
CGGGATCCTGGTGGACACGGTGGCCGACGCCCGTGCGGCCGGGCCGGACCACGACTGGCAGCTGAACCTGGCCGCCCTCAAGCCCCCGGCCGATGCCACGCCGGAGGAGGCTGAGGACTTCCTGCCCGAGCCGCCGCTGGTCATCGGCGATGAGGCGCGCCTGCGCCAGGTCATCGTCAACCTCCTGGCCAACGCCCGGGTCCACACGCCCGCCGGCAGCCACGTGACCACGACGCTGGAGCGCGAGGGCGGCACCCTCATCGTGCGCATCCACGACGACGGCCCTGGTATCGCGCCGGAGGTGCGCGACCGTCTCTTCGAGCGCTTCGCCCGCGGGGACTCCTCACGCGAGCGGCGCACCGGTTCAACGGGGCTGGGCATGTCGATCGCCCTGGCGATCGTCCAGTCCCACGGTGGCAGCATCGACGTCGAGTCCTCCACGGCGCCCGAGGACCACGGGACCACCTTCACCATCAGGCTCCCGGCCGCCGCCGTCGAGGGGTAGAACTCGCGCCTGAGGCCCGTGCCGGAAGGTGAGGCGCGAGCGATTTCTGGGCGGGGACATTCCACGCGTACGGGTACCGGATTCCTGTCCCCGAACGCGCAGACCGCACCCGACGGCGTCGAATGTCCCCGGCCGCCGGATCTGGGCGGAGTCAGACGGCGGGTTCAGCCGGCGTCTCCATGAACCGGGAGCGTCCGTCAGTCGCGGTGGCGGGGCTCGTGCTTGCTCCGGGTGCGGCCCCAGTCGGTGAGCGACACGAGCGCGGACAGCGCCAGGCAGGTGACGCCGACGACGGCCACCGCCCCAGTGGCGTAGGCGCCGAAGAGCTGCCAGCGCGTGTCCGGGCCCTCCAGGTGCCTCCACACCCAGATCCCCAGGCCGAACGCCCCCAGGGTGCACACGACGCCGACCGAGGCCAGCAGGACGTTGCCGACGAGCTGGTTCCACAGGCGCGGCCCAGCGGCGGCCACCGGGATCGTCCCCACGGTGGTCAGCTCGGGCACCTCACCGGAGTCCTCCTCCTCGCTTCCCGAGCGCAGGGACCAGGGGGCCCTCCAGGCGCCGCCGGCCACCGCGAGCGCCCCCCAGGACACGGGCACAAGGATCCCGGCCAGGACGTCGGAGGGGCGGTGCCACTGGCACACCAGGGTGGAGTAGCCCATGGCGATGGTGAACAGGGCGCCGGCCCAGGCCGACAGCGCCCGCCAGCGCCGCCCGGACAGCAGGATGAGGGCGACGGCGGCGGAGGCCGCCATGGTCGTGTGCCCTGAGGGAAGGGTGTTGGCGTTGTCCCAGCGCTCGGTGATGTTGAAGTCGGGGCGCCACAGGACCTGGTACTTGAGGATCTGGGTGGTCAGGTTGGCCCCCGCCACAGCGACGACGGCCCACACGGCCCGGCGGTGGCTGCGTCGCAGCAGGCCGATGATCAGGATCGTCACCACGAGGATGACGGCCGCCGGCATCGAGACCATGGACAGCAGGGCGCGGGCGTGGGCGTTCACGTAGTGCGAGCCGATCTCCGACCCCTCCAGGGCCATGGCGTCGAGGACCTGACCGGTGTGGGTGTACACGAACAGGCACCACAGGCCGATGGTCGCGCCCAGGCAGGACAGGGCCAGTAGGCTCCCGCGCAGGCGCAGCTGTCCCAGGGAGCGGGCGGTCTGCGACTGGAGAGAGGGCACCGGTCGATCGTAGGTTCTCCAGTGCACCCATCAGTAGGAAGACGGCCGCGATTCCTGTGCGGGACTGCTCACGGCTGCCGAGGTCGGAGGCCACCGGGCGGGTTGTCCGACGGTTCGCCGGCAGTGTCGGTGGCGTCGGCGGCGGAGACGGCGGAGACGGCGGAGGAGACGGTGACGTCCTTGAGATGGCGGCCGGGCCAGCGCTCGGTCCCACCGACGTCGTCGGCCTCCCCCGAGGCGCCGGGCCCGCCCGAGCCCCCGCTGTCCTCACTGCTGTCTTTACTGCAGACAAGGGTGCCAGCACCCCGGCTGCCCCCGGCGCCCCGAGTCCCCTCGTCGGCGGCAGCCTGATCCCGACGACGACGGCGCAGCCACCACAGGCTTGACGACCGTGATGTCGGTGACCTCGTACTTGAGGGTCTGCCTCAGGGAGGGGACGTAGACGGCGTCGCCCTTCCTGAGCTGGGTGAGGTTGTCGAATACCGTGGCCGTGGAAAGACCCGTGTGCCCGGTGAGGACGGCATGGGTGGAGGAGCCGCCGGCGGTGCTGATTCCAGTGACCTGCGCGGTGCCACTGGCTCCGGTGATGGTCTTCTGCCCAAAGAGCCCGGAGACCGTGGGCCTGGCCGACAGGGTCCACTCGTTGGGCTTGGCGGCACCGGAGTCGACGACGTTGGCATCAGGCACCCGGGCGCAATGACGTACTCGTTGCGCCAGATGCACTCGCTGGCGATCTCGTCCTGGTACTCGGCGAGCTGGGTCTCGCCCAGACGGACGGTCTACCGCTGCGGGTTGACCGAGTCGGGCTGTTCCAGGGAGCCGTAGGGCACCCGTAGAAGATGGCCCGCTCGCGGATGATGAAGCACTCCTCAAGTCCTGCGGACTCATCCTTGGACAGATGGGCCTGACAGTTGTCGGATCTCCCGTTGTTGACGAAGCCCCAGAGCCTCAGCTTGTACCTGATGCCGGTGCTCAGGTCGGTCCAGGCGGTGTCCGAACGGTCGGACTTGATGTCGAGGACGTCATCCGAGTAGCTGCACCCATTTTTGTTCGCGTAGTTCTGGGACGAATATCCGTGCGGACCGCACCAGGCGGTTATTCTGGTAGATATAGACGTACACCCCTCTTGACGACGTTGGTGGAGTAGTCGCCACCGGCGGGCGGGCAACGGATACAGGCGCGAGCGGAGCCCCGTTGCCACGGGAGCGCTGCGGCGCACCGCAAACTTGACTGCTGAGGAATGTAGGACTCTCACAGCCATCCCGATACACGAGACGCCCCTCAGGGAACAACAATCGCGCATCATTGCGCGACGCGATCACTTCTTCCTGAGATACCGCCAATCAACCCACGTCGCAGTTACGCATCATTGATGGTGGGAAGGTCACAACGATGAAGAGAAGGTAGCGGACATAAACCGCCGATCTCAAAAAACGGAGTCTACCTACCGCACATTCGCCGGAAGCCCGCACCTTTTCGAACTTCTTTCGGCACGGAATTCTCAGTCAATAGTGAGGAATCCCTCGGCTAAAAGGCGGCGGGTTGCCTCGATCATCTCCACGCGCACTGCGATCGCGTCCTCCCCGGCCAGCGCGGCGACCGCGGAGGCGGTCTGGCCCACGCTCAGCTCGCCGTCGGCGACCCCGATCAGGGCCGCCACGGCGGTACTGGCCCGGACAGCTCGTCCCAGCCCGCCGCCTTGACGCAGCAGGATGACGGTGGGTTCGGCAGCGCCCGGAACCAGGTGCCGCTCCTCGGTGACGTCAGGGGTGAGGATCGGGTGAAGGGCGGCGACGGCGTCGTCGTCGAGCCCGGAGAGCAGCTCCCGGACCGCCAGGACGTCGGCGACATGGGAGCCCAGGGCCCCTTGGCCGCTGGTGGTCACCTCCTCCAGGAGACGCCAGGGCTCACGGGGCCGCTCCGGGCGGTGGACGATGAGATAGCCGAAGCCGATGCCCTCGACGCCGCGCGCCTCGAAGTCGCCGATCCAGGCCCCCAGGGCGGCATCGAAGCCGGCGGCGTCGCGCTCGGGGGTCAGGCCGCCGTCGCGCAGCCACATGGTGGCGTACTCGACCGGGTCCTGGACCTCGCGCTGGATGACCCAGGCGTCGAGGCCTTCGGGGATCCAGGCGGCGATGGCGTTGCGCCAGGATGGGCCCGCGGCGTCGGGGTCGCTCGTGGAGTCAGTAGCGAGGTCACTGGATAAGTCGGGGGCATCGCCGGTTCCGGGGGAGGTGTGGCGGTGCTCCCAGTTGCCGAGCATGACGGCGCTGCCTCCGGGCTCGAGGTGCTCGCCCAGCCCGGCGATGAGGGTGGGCAGGACGGGGCCTCCGGCGTCGCGGTACTCCATGAGGGGCAGACCGGCCTTGCGCACCGTGGGCGGGGTGATGACGAAGGGCGGGTTGGAGACGATGAGGTCGAAGCGGCGGCCGGTCACCGGCTGGAGGAGGGAGCCGAGCCGGAGCTCCAGGCGGGCGGTCCCGACGGCGGCCCCAGAGGAGCCGTCGGTGTCGACGTCGGCAGGGGCATCGGCGTCGGTGGAGGCGTCGACGTCGGCGCTGATTCCGGCCAGGGCGGCGTTGAAGGCGGTGAAGGCCAGG
>CAUVMS010000046.1:0-18850 GCA_963552815.1 uncultured Actinomyces sp.
CCGAGATCTGCATCCCGGTGGCGAAGAGCTGCTGGATGGCCAGGTCGTGCAGGTCCCGGCCGATCCGGGCCCGCTCGTCCAGGAGCGTGGCCATCTCCTCGGCGTGCTGGGCGTCGGCCAGCTCGAAGGCCATCGTGGCCTGGCCCGCCACGAGCTCGGCGATCTCCAGGTCCTGGGCGGTGAACGGGGCGGCACCGGGGGAGCGCAGCAGCAGCATGACGCCCACGCCCCGCCCCCGGTGGATCATCGGGGCGTAGAGTGCCGGCCCGAACCGGGCCAGTTGAGGCACCATCAGCTCACCGTCCCGCCAGGACTCCTCCAGCGAGGTCACCACGAGGCCGGTCTGATGCGCCAGAGTGGTCAGCGCCCGGCCCTCGGGCGGGAAGAAGGTACCGACCAGGTCGTCCGCGTGGTCGCCGTCGGCGATCTCGCAGATCCACTTCTCCCCGATGCTGGGCAGGACGAGCGCGGCGGTGTCGGCGTGGGCGACCTGGCGGACCCGGTGGGCGATGAGGGTCAGGGCGTCGTCCTCCTCGGCACCGGAGAGCAGCAGGGTCGTCAGCTCCTGGGAGACGGCCATCCACTGCTCGCGGTCACGGGCCTCGCGGTACAGGCGCGCGTTCTCCACGGCCACGGCCGCGGCCTGCGCCAGGGTCAGGACGGCGTCGGCGTCGGAACGGGTGAAGCCCCCGGGTTTGTCGCACAGGTAGAGGTGCCCGTAGACCTGGCCGTGCAGTCGCAGCGGGGCCGAGAGCAGGCTGCCGGTCTCCTCGCCCTCGATGGCGCCGGTGAAGGCCGAGGCGCGCCCCAGGTCGTTGTCGATGACTAGGCCCGTGTCCTGCAGCCCGCTGAGCAGAGCGTCGGCGGAGGTGTAGGGGGCGCTGAAGCCGCCGGTGACGCCGGAGACGCCCACGGTCGGGTCACCGCCTGCAGCGCAGGGCGCGCTCCCCGCCATCTGGGCCAGCTCGTCGAGGGTCGCCCTGGGCACGCCGCTGCTCAGCCCGCTGCCCGAGGCTTCGGGGAAGGCTCCGGCATCGGTGGTGTCGATGTCCATGTCCGCGTGGCTGAGCACGGCGATGGTGCCCCAGGAGGCACCCGTGATGGAGCAGGCGGACTCCACCAGTCGACGCAGCGCGTCGGGAACCCTCAGGGAGCTGGTCAGCTGCAGGGCCGCCTGAATGAGGTCGACGGTGGCCTCGTCCAGGCTCGGCTGGAGGGAAGCGGCCTGACGACCGCGGGTGGAGGCGAGCTGGTCGGCGTGGACGGCATAGGCCAGGCGTCCCGCCGGGGGAGGCTCTTCCGACAGCGGCGTCACCGTCTCCTCGGTCCCCTGGGCGGCCTGCTCCTGGAGCTCCTGCGGACCATCCTCGGGCACACCGGGGAAGAGGGGTCCCTGCGGGAGCGCCTCTGCTGCGTCATAGGGGTCGTGTGTCGTCATCGTGCTCAGCTTGTCCGGCTCATGCAGGACGCGTCGTCCTGCGGCCTGTCCTGATCCTCCTGGGAGAGCGACCACCGGTAGGCCTCGGAGGTCTCCGTGAGCTCATGGTGGCGTCCCCGGTGCAGGATAGTCGCTGGTGCCTGCTCCTCGGTTGCCTGCGGGGGACGCCCCATGACCAGGACCTCGTCGGCGTGTGCCAGCGCGCTGAGCCGATGAGTGACCAGCAGTGTGCCGCGGCCCTCGCGGGTCCCCACCTCCAGCAGGTCGGCCACGAGCCGGTCGGCGGTCGCGGGGTCGAGGTGCTCGCCGGGCTCGTCCAGGAGCATCAGCGGTGCAGGGGCCGCCAGCGCCCGGGCCAGGAGCAGCCGACGCCGCTCCCCGCCTGACAGCGTCGTGGCGTCAGTCCCGATGATGGTGTCGACGCCGTCGGGCAGCGCCTCGAGCCAGTCACCGAGCCCAGCCTGTCGCAGCAGCTCGGCCGCCTCGGCCGGGGTGACGTCTCCGCGTGCCACGCGCAGGTTCTCCAGGACGCTCGTGTGGAAGACGTGCGCGTCCTCAGCAGTCAGACAGACCCTCGCCGCCGCCTCGGGGCGGGTGATCTGCCCAGGCGGAACACCATCGAGCGTGAGACTGCCGCCCCTGGGCTCCAGGATCCCAGCCAGCGTGGCCAGCAGGGTCGACTTCCCGATCCCCGACGGCCCCACGATCGCCACCCGCCTGCCGACATGAAGGTCCAGATCGATGCCCTCGGCCACGACGGGGCCACCAGGCCAGCCCACCGCCAGGGTCCTGGCCCGCAGGCGCGGACCCTGGGCGGAGGGAGCCGGCAGCTCCCTGGCGGCGGGAGAGGCTTGAGAGCCGGACTCAGCCGTCTCGATGAGCTCCACGATCCGGCAGGCGGCGCCCGCTGAGCGCACCAGCTGCACGCTGGCCGGGCCGAGCGTGGAGGTGGCCTCGAATGCGGCCAGCGGCACCAGGACGATGACCGCCAGCCAGACGGCCCCCAGCCGCCCGGAGGCCACGGCATCCACTCCGACCACGAGGTTGCCCACGACCGCGATCCCCATGGCTGCCACATCCAGCGCCGCCGCGACCGCGGCGGGAATCGCGGCCCGGTCGCGCAGGCGGGCCAGACTCTCCTCTCGGGAGGCGACCTGGCGCATGGAGTCAGGCAGGCGTCCGGAGACGGTCAGCTCCGGCGCGTCCTCCAGGACCGCGAGCACCTCGGCGGACAGCTCGGTGGCCTGCCGCTGACGGGCCTGCTCGGAGATCCGAGCGGAGCGGATCGTGGCCAACGGGGCCCCCAGCCCCGACAGCAGCAGACAGGCCGCCAGGATGAGGCCGGCCGGCCAGTACACGACTCCTACCCCCACAGAGGTGGCTGCGCCCAGGACGGCCGCAACCGCTGCCGGCAGGTAGGCGCGCACCACCAGGTCGCCGACCGCGTCGATGTCGCCACCAACCCGGGACAGGACATCGCCTCGACGCAGCCCCGCAACCGTGTCCGTGCGGGCCGAGGCCAGGGCCTCATAGAGACGGGCGCGCAGGGCGCCCATTCCCCGCAGAGCAGTGTCGTGGGAGATGAGCCGCTCGCAGTAGCGCAGCACCGAGCGTGAGATGCCGAAGAGTCGCACCGCCACCGGCGCCACCCCCAGCGCCACGACGTCGGGCATCTGGGAGGCGCGGGCGATGAGCCAGGCCGCCACCCCGGACAGGGCCACGGCCGAGGCCATCCCGGCCGTGCCTGCCAGGACCGCCAGGGCGAAGCGCGAGCGGTCCAGGTGCAGCAGACCCACGGCCCGGCGCAGCGCCCGGCGCTCGCGGGAGGACAGGACAGGGGACAGGATGCTGGTCACCGAGCTCACTGGGCCTCCTCCTGCGACATCGGCAGATCGTGGACTGAGGACTGGTCAGGCGGGGCGTGTACCTGTGGCGCCGGTTGCATCGGCGCACTCGTCACAGGAATGGTCTGCTCGGCCAGGGCGATGAGCGCCGGACGGTGCGCGATGACCACCACCGTGCGCCCCGAGGCGTGCAGCGCGCGCACGCCGGCGAGGACATGGGCCTCACTGGCGGCATCGAGGTGTGCGGTCGGCTCGTCCATGAGCACCAGCGGCGCTGTCGAGCACAGCGCCCGGGTGAGGGCGAGCCGCTGTCGCTGACCCACGGACAACCCCACACCGCCACTGCCCACAACTGTGTCCCAGCCCTGCGGCAGGTCCGCCACGACCTCATCGAAGCCGGTGGCCCGGGCCGCCTCCACCAGCTCGTTGGGGATGCCCCCGGCCGCGGAGGCGTTCGGCGCGTCGAGCAGCACATTGGACAGCACGGTGCCGGGAGTGATGGTGGGACGCTGGGGAACCCAGACGATCTGCTCCCACCAGGTGGCCGGGGCGATCTCACCGAGGTCGACGGCCTCCTGCGAGGCGGCGCCGGGGCCCGGTACGACCCGCACCTGCCCCCGGTCCGCAGGCAGCAGGCCGAGGAGGACCTGCGTCGTCGTGGTCTTGCCCGCACCCGAGGGCCCGGTCAGGGCCACGAGGCTGCCGGGGCGGATCGTGGTGCTCAGATCCGCCGGGGCCCACGTTCCGCGGGCGGCCACCGAGATGGCGTCGAGCTCGATCGTCGCCGTGCGCAGGTCAGGGGCCGGAACGGTGCCGCGCTCGGGGACAGGCGTCTCAAGGACCTCGAAGACCGCTTCGGCGGCGGCCACCCCGTTGGCCGAGGCATGGAACTGGAAACCCACCTGCCGCAGCGGCTGGTAGACCTCCGGCGCCACCATGAGGACCAGCAGACCGGTGAACAGGTTCATGCGGCCGGCCACCAGCCGGAACCCGATCTCGACGGCGATGATCGCCACTGACAGCGTCGTGATGAACTCCAGGACCGCGCCCGACAGGAAGGCGATGCGCAGGGTCGACATGGTGGTGCGCCGGTAGGCGCGTCCCAGGGACCGCACCCGCTTGGCCGGCCCCTGCTCGCGCCCCAGGGCCTTGAGCGTGGGCAGCCCCGAGATGAGATCGAGCACCTGGTCTCCCAGGATCTGCATGGCCTTCAGCCGCTCCTGAGAGACCGACTGGGTCATCCGCCCGATGAGGATCATGAAGATCGGGATGAGGGGCAGTGTGCACACTACGGCCACCGCGGCCGGCCAGTCCTGGGTGATGAGAACCAGGACCGTCGCCGGGGTGACCGTGGCAGCCAGTACCAGCTGGGGCAGGTAACGGGTGAAGTAGGGCTCGAGGTCGTCCAGGGCTCGGGTCAGGAGGGTGGCGGTCCCGGCGCCGTGCAGCGCCTGCCACCGGGGCCCCAGCCGGGCGGCGTGCTCCAGGACCAGGCGGCGCAGCTCGATGATCGTGCCGGTGGCGGAGCGGTGGGCGTGGATCTCCTGAAGGAGGACCACCAGCGCCCGGGCGGCCATGACACCGACCAGGGCCACCATCAGCATCCTGACCGATGCTGGGCCGGCGCCCTCGGAGATGACCGAGGATACCGAGCCCGAGACAAGGAAGGCCTGCGCCACTACCAGCGCTGCGGTGACCATTCCGGCCACAGCCGTGGCAGCGATGTATCGGCGGGCTGAGCGGGCGTGGCGCATCAGCCGGGGGTCGAGGGGCTTCACCCGCTCAAGGATAGGGGAGTAGGTCCAAAGGCCCGGAACCCCCGGCCGACGTGCCTTGCCGAGCTCAACGGCGGCTCAGTACCCGAAGTGCGCCTCCGGCTGGGCGGAGTCGCGCACCAGCGTGGGGTGCAGCCCGCCCTGGTCGGGGTTGATGCTCTCGGCGCTGATGCGGAAGGCGAACACCTTGTAGCTCCAGACCGTGTAGGCCAGGACCCCGGGGACGAACACGGCTGCGGCGACGGTCATGATGAGCAGCGTCGTGTCGGCGCTCGCTGCCTGCTGGATCGTCAGCGAGTAGGCCGGGTCCACCGAGGACCGCATGACGTTGGGGGCCATCGCGGCGAAGATGAAGACGGCCGCGAAGGCGATCCCCACGAAGTGCAGGGCGAAGGCCCTCCCCTCGCTCCCGGCCCGGCCCGCCAGCAGCGAGCCGATGAGCCCGGCGGCGGCGATGAGCAGCGGGATCCAGGACAGGGCACTGCCCGAGTAGGACACCTGGGCCCACAGCGCCCAGGCCGCGGTGACGGCGGTGGCGACCGGGGCGAGCTTGCGGGACAGGGCCAGGGACCGCTGCGAGAGCTCGCCGGTGGTCTTGAGAGCCACGAAAAGCGCACCGTGGTTGAGGAAGAGCAGGCAGGTGACGGCGCCACCCAGCAGAGTGAAAGGCGTCACCATGGTGAGCAGGCCGCCGGTGATCTGGTGGGCGGCACCGGGCACGAGCGAGTCGGCCGGCACCTGGCCGGCTGGGACCACGGCGCCGTTGGAGATCTCGACGACCTCGATGTGCATGCCCTGAACCAGGTTCGCGAAGGCCACGCCCCACAGGACGGAGGGCAGCCAGGCGCTGATCGTGTGGACCCAGTCCCAGCGGTCGCGCCAGGTCTGGCAGTTGACCTTGGGGCGCCACTCGATGGCGCACACGCGCACGATGAGGCACAGCAGGATGATGAACAGGACGATGTAGGCCCCCGAGAACAGGGTGGAGTACCACTCGGGGAAGGCCGCGAAGGTGGCCCCGCCGGCGGTGAGCAGCCACACCTCGTTGCCGTCCCAGTGGGGACCGATGGTGGACATCATCGCGCGCCGCTCGCGCTCGTCGCGACCCAGGATCTTCAGAAGCATCCCGACGCCGAAGTCGAATCCCTCCAGGGTGAGGTAGCCGATCCACAGGACGGCGATGAGGATGAACCAGAGGATGCTCAGTGTCATAAGTGTCTACCTTCCTCGGTTCAGTAGGCGAAGGACAGGGCGGGGGCGGCTTCGGACGAGTCACTGGACTCGCCGTCGGAGCCGTCTGAGCTATCTGAGGTCTCCGTGGCCTTGGCGGGCACCGGAGTGCGTACGCCCTCACGGATGTAGCGGCGCAGCAGGACGAACCAGACCACGCCGAGTGCGGCGTACAGCAGGGTGAAGATGACCGTTGAGGCCAGCACCGTGCCCGAGGAGACCACGGAGGAGACGCCGTCGGCGGTGAGCATGTAGACCTGGGAGACCGGGTCGGACAGGTTGGGCGCGATGACCCAGGGCTGGCGTCCCATCTCGCGGAAGATCCAGCCGAAGGAGCAGGCGATGAAGGGCAGCCACATGGTGGCCAGCGCCGCCTTCCCCAGGACCGGGCGGGAGATGAGCCGTCCGGAGCGGGTCAGCCACAGGGCCAGGACCCCCAGTCCCATCGAGGCCATCCCCAGCCCGATCATGAGGCGGAAGGACCAGAAATTGATCATGATGTTGGGGCTGTAGTCGACGGCGTTGCCGCGGGCGTCGGTGGTGCCGTAGTTCTTTGCGTAGGTGTCGCCGGCCTCCTTGAGCCCGGTGAGCTCGGCGTTGAAGTCATTGGTGGCCATGAAGGAGTAGATGCCGGGAACCGAGATGAACCGGACCATGCCGTCCTCGCTCTTGCAGTCCCCGAAAGCGGCCACGGTGAAGGGGGCTTTGGACTCGGAGTGGCACAGGCCCTCGGCGGCGGCCATCTTGGCCGGCTGGTACTCGGCGACCAGCTGTCCCTGCATGTGACCGGTACCGGCCGTGACCAGGCCTGCGGCCACCATGACGATGGCTCCGAAGCGGGTGACCCGCCGCCACAGCTCACGGGCCTCGAAGTCCTGCTCGGCGCGGGCGGCCTTGACCATCCACCACACCGACACGCCCATGACGACGGCGCCGGCCACCAGCAGCGCCGAGGAGATGACGTGCACAACCGTGGCCCACACCAGCTCATTGGACAGCAGCTTGAGGAATCCGCTCACGCCGTCGAGCTCGGCACGTCCCGTCTTGGGGTTGACGACGGCGCCCACCGGGTGCTGCATCCAGGAGTTCGCGGTGAGGATGAAGAAGGCGGAGAAGTTCGTGCCCGCGGCCACGGCCCACATGCACAGGTTGTGGAGTCTGGGGGACAGGCGGTCCCACCCGAAGATCCACAGGCCCAGGAAGACTGATTCCATGAAGAAGGCCAGCAGGGCCTCGAAGGCGAGCGGGGCGCCGAAGATGTTGCCCACGAAGCGCGAGTACTCCGACCAGTTCATGCCGAACTGGAACTCCTGGACGATTCCGGTGGCCACACCCAGCGCGAAGTTGATCAGCAGGATCTTGCCGAAGAACTTGGTGGCCACCAGCCACTGCTTGTTACCGGTCCGGCGCCACAGCGTCTCCATGAGAGCCACCAGCGGCGAGAGCCCGATAGTCAGCGGGACCAGGATGAAGTGGTAGACGGTGGTGATACCGAACTGCCAGCGCGCCAGATCCAGAGCGTCCAGCGCCATAGGAGGGATGGTCATCCGTGCCACCTTTCGGAGACGACGATGAAATCGATAAGGTGTTCTGTAGAACGTCCTACAGGGTAATAGGAGCATTGTAGAGCCTCTATGACGTGATGTCATGAAACAAGTGGGTCTCGATGCTCGCGACTGCCCCCATTTTCTCTTGTAAACCCTATCATCCGGGGCGACTCCTTCGAGGTTTTTCGGGTGCGGTTGTTGAAAGACGACAGTCTTGGGTGTGGGACCGAAGGCCCGTGAGTAACACCCCGGGTTCAACCGAAAACTGACAATATCCTTAGTGATTCCTGACTGTGCGATGGGGGCGAGGTGAGGTGAGGCGCGGCGAGAGATGAGCCACCATGAGCATGACGAGTCGCGCAGGCGCTTAACGCCGCATGTGTGGGATACTTCGATCCGGCTCCAGGTGCTCCGTACCGGTACCAGGGGCCGCGCCTTCCGAACGACCCTGTCCGAGGACCTTGCGCCGCCCGAGCTGCGCCGCTGCGAGCCCGGTCTGTGTGGACGTCAGGTAAGGCATGCGCCCCACAGGCGCTCGCAGACTTCTTCACTGCTCCCGCCCGGGAGCACAACCGCGCTGACGCGTCGAGGGTACGACGACGGCGCCGGCCCCGGAGAGTGCAAGCCCCATGGCACGTCGCACCACATCAGAATCAACAGAATCACACGAGCAGGACCAGACGGTCGGTGACGCCGTGAGCACCCCGGCTCCGCGTCGTCGTCGCAGGGCCACCGCCGCTGCCGCCGCCCCGGCTCAGGCCCCTGCTGCCGAGCAGCCGGCCGCGACTGACTCCGCAGACTCCATCACCACCTCGGCTGCCGATGATCCCGACCCTGAACAGCCCGAGCCCTCGACCGCCTCGGTCGCTCCAGTAGTCCCGTCGCGCCGTCGGCGCAAGGTCGTCGCGGCCTCGGCCGCCCCCGAGGCGGCCCCGGCCGCCGAGCCGCACGTCGCAGGCACGGAGGTCGGCGAGCCCGATGAGCCGGAGAGTGCCGTGCCGAGCATCATGCCGGTCACGGACGCAGCGGAGGCTGAGGCGGAGTTGCAGGTCGAGGGCGAGCAGGCTGACGGTGCCGGCGGTGCCGAGGATGCCTGCGACGCCGACGATGAAGGTCCTGACGCACAGGACGGTCCGGACGAAGAGGCCGCCGAGGACCAGGAGGACCAGGAAGAGCCCGAGGGTCCGCGCCTGCCCGCCGCCTCGCTCCTGTTCCAGGCCCCCGACCCCAGCCGGGCCCGCCGGCGTCGACGGGTCACCGCCGCCACCGCAGCACCCCAGGAGGCCCCGACGGCCTCGCGCCATCAGGGTGCACGCGGCTGGGGAGACGATCCTGAAGGGCCTGACGCGGACTCTCAGGCCGGCGCCGAAAGCCGGGTGCCCGATGGCGAGGATGACGCCGGGACCTCGTCGCCTCAGGGGGAGCGGGGCGGCGGACGCAGCCGTCGCCGTCGTCGGGCGGTCGCCGGTGCGGGAGCGCCGCAGAAGGGTCACGGCGACTCTGCCTCTCCGGTCGAGGAGCGCGATGACGATGCCGAGTCTGCGGCTGGGCCTTCCGAGACCGACGCCGCCGGTGGCTCCCAGGACGACTCTCAGGACGAGGCGCGCGATGGCGGGACCCGCCGCAAGCGCCGCCGAGGCGGGCGAGGACGGCGCTCACGCTCGCGTGGCGAGGACTCCGCACCCAATGAGGTCGACGACGAGTCCCGAACTGCCGAGGACTCGTCCCGCTCTGGTGGACAGGACTCGGGTTCCACAGAGCCCTCGGCCCACGAGAGCTCTGCGGACGCTGCCGTCGAGGCGACCGTGGGCGCCGTGTCCGGATCGCGCCGGCGCCGGCGCCGTTCTCGTACCCGCTCCGAGGTCGGCGACCCGCGTGACGAGGTCACCGCTCTCAAGGGCTCCACCCGGCTGGAGGCCAAGCGACAGCGCCGTCGCGAGGGGCGGGCGGCCGGACGCCGTCGGCCCATCGTCACTGAGGCCGAGTTCCTGGCCCGCCGCGAGTCCGTGGACCGCCAGATGATCGTGCGCGAGTCCGACGGCCTCAACCAGATCGCCGTCCTGGAGGACGGGCTCCTCGTGGAGCACTACGTCTCCCGGCACACCCAGACCTCCATGGTCGGCAACGTCTACGTCGGTCGGGTCCAGAACGTCCTGCCCTCCATGGAGGCCGCCTTCGTGGACCTGGGCAAGGGGCGCAACGCTGTGCTCTACGCCGGCGAGGTCAACTGGGACGCCGCCGGCCTGGAGGGTCGGCCCCGCCGGATCGAGGACGCGCTCTCCAGCGGGGACACCGTCCTGGTCCAGGTCACCAAGGACCCCATCGGGCACAAGGGCGCCCGCCTCACCAGTCAGATCACCCTGGCGGGCCGCTACCTGGTTCTCGTCCCCGGCGGCACCATGACGGGGATCTCGCGCAAGCTGCCCGACACCGAGCGCAGCCGCCTGAAGAAGATCCTCAAGCAGATCGTGCCCGATTCCGCCGGAGTCATCGTGCGCACCGCCGCCGAGGGGGCCAGCCAGGAGCAGCTGACCGCCGACGTCGAGAGGCTCGTGGCCCAGTGGGAGTCCATCGAGAAGAAGGCCTCCTCCGTCATGAAGGGCAGCGGCAAGGCCCCGGTCCTCCTCAAGGGCGAGCCGGAGCTCGCCGTGAGGGTCATTCGCGACGTCTTCAACGAGGACTTCCGCAAGCTCACCGTCTCCGGCGACAAGACCTGGTCGACGATCTCCCAGTACATCGACGACGTCAGCCCGGACCTGGCCGAGCGCCTCGAGCACTGGACCGGCCCCGAGGACGTCTTCGCCGCCCATCGCGTGGACGAGCAGCTCGCCAAGGGCTTCGACCGCAAGGTCTGGTTGCCCAGCGGCGGAACCCTGGTCATCGACCGCACCGAGGCGATGACCGTCATCGACGTCAACACCGGCCGCTTCACCGGGGCGGGCGGCACCCTGGAGGAGACCGTCACCCGCAACAACCTCGAGGCGGCCGAGGAGATCGTGCGCCAGCTGCGCCTGCGCGACATCGGAGGCATGGTCGTCATCGACTTCGTCGACATGGTCCTGGAGTCCAACCGGGACCTCGTCCTGCGTCGGCTCGTGGAGTGCCTGGGGCGCGATCGGACCCGCCACCAGGTCACGGAGGTCACCTCGCTCGGCCTGGTCCAGATGACTCGCAAACGGGTGGGACAGGGGCTGGTCGAGGCCTTCTCCACCACCTGCGAGCACTGCAAGGGCCGCGGCTTCATCGTCCACGACGAGCCCGTGGAGAACCAGCAGGTCGACATGTCGGCATCGGCCTCCCGCGGTGGAGGGCGCTCGCGCGGGCGCAAGAACCGTGAGGAGCAGGCCGGATCCGGCAAGAAGGATGTGCAGGAGGCCAAGGGCAGGAGCGGAAAGGGAACCAACGGCGCCAAGCCAAGCGCCAAGGGCTCGGCAAGGCACGACGCCGCCGTCTCGCCCGAGTCCGGGGCCGACGATGAGGCCCGGGCGGCGGTTCGCGGTGCCCTGGCCCAGATCGCGGCGGCCGCCGAGCAGGCCCACAAGGAAGCGCAGGAGGCTGCTCAGGACGCTCACGAGCTCGAGGGCTCGCAGGCGCCCGGCCAGGAGCAGGCCGGAAGCGGCGAGGGTGGCGTCGACGAGACCGCCGATAAGAAGGACGGCGTCAAGGACGAGCAGAGCCCCCAGTCCGCGGACAAGCAGGCCAGGGCCAGGGCTAAGAAATCGACTGAGAGGAAGCCTGCGAAGAAGGCCGGCAAGAAGTCTGAGAAGAAGAAGTCGGCGAAGAAGAGCGCTGAGGACAAGGCTGAGGAGCCGGTTGGTGAGACGGCTGAGAAGCCGGCGGACAGTGGGCCCCTCAGGAGGACGAGGAGAAGGGCATCCGCGAAGAGCGTCGCACCGTCGACGCAGGCCTCTCAGGCCGACAGCGGTGACGGGGCGGATCTCGCGGATGACTCCGAGCGGCCCGCCACCGCCTCGCCGACGTCGGAGATTTCTTCAGACGACCCGACGGCCTCGGCCTGACCTCCGTACGACCTTCGTGCCCAAGAACACAGGGGGCAGGAGGGGGAGGAGGTTGGTGCTGGGAGCAGGATCGCCTAGAGTTATCTGCCGGTGCGTCTTGCGCCATTGCCCAGACAGGGCCCTCCCGGTGAGGCTCGCGGAAGCCTCACCGTGCGTGAGAGCCTTTCGAAGAATCTACAGAGATGAGCATTCAAGTGGTCTACGCGATCGTCAAGGCCGGCGGCCGTCAGGAGAAGGTCTCCGTCGGCGACGTCGTGGTTGTCGACAAGCTTGCTGGTGAGATCGGCGACGAGGTCACCCTCGCCCCCGTCATGCTGGTGGACGGCGACAAGGTGACCACCTCTGCCGCCGACCTGGCCAAGTCCTCCGTCACCGCCGAGATCATCGGTGACGAGAAGGGCCCCAAGATCAACATCCTCAAGTTCAAGAACAAGACCGGCTTCCGCAAGCGCCAGGGCCACCGCGCTCAGCTGACGGCCGTCAAGGTCACCGCCATCAAGTGACCGCCCCGGCGTCAGCCAGCACGCGGGCATCCTGAACGCACACGCTCGAGAAGAAAGAAGCCTTAAACCATGGCACACAAGAAGGGTCTTGGTTCCTCCCGTAACGGCCGTGACTCCAACGCGCAGCGCCTCGGCGTCAAGCGCTTCGGCGGTCAGCTCGTCAAGGCCGGCGAGATCATCGTCCGCCAGCGCGGCACCCACTTCCACCCCGGCCGCAACGTCGGCCGCGGCAACGACGACACCCTGTTCGCCACCGCCGCCGGCAACGTCGAGTTCGGCACCTTCCGTGGCCGCCGGGTCGTCAACGTCGTGCTCCCCGAGGCCTGAGCCCCGAGCACATCGCACGTCGCATGAGGGCGGACGGCAGCTGCCGTCCGCCCTCATGCTATCCCCGGACTCACAGGAGACCCCATGCCCAGCTTCATTGACCGAGTGGTCCTCCACGTGGCCGGCGGCGACGGCGGCAACGGCTGCACCTCCGTGCACCGCGAGAAGTTCAAGCCCCTGGCCGGGCCCGACGGCGGCGACGGCGGTCACGGCGGCGATGTCGTCCTGAGCGTCGACCCCCGGGTGACGACCCTGCTGAGCTACCACCGCTCCCCGCACCAGCGGGCCGGTAGCGGCACCCCCGGTATGGGCGACTGGCGTCGCGGCACCGACGGCAAGGACCTCGTCCTGCCCGTGCCCGAGGGCACCGTCGTCAAGGACGCCGGAGGTCAGGTCATCGCCGACCTCGTGGGGGAGGGCGCCAGCATCGTCGTCGCCGAGGGGGGTACCGGGGGCCGCGGCAACTTCTCCCTGGCCTCCTCCAAGCGCAAGGCCCCCGGTTTCCACCTTCTGGGCGAGCCCGGCCAGGTCCGGGACATCACCCTGGAGCTCAAGACCATCGCCGACGTCGCCCTGGTGGGCTATCCCAGCGCCGGCAAGTCCTCCCTCATCGCCGCTATGAGCGCGGCCCGCCCCAAGATCGCCGACTACCCCTTCACGACCCTCGTGCCCAACCTCGGGGTCGTCGAGGCCGGTGACGTCCGCTACACCATCGCCGACGTTCCGGGCCTCATCCCCGGCGCCTCCCAGGGCAAGGGGCTGGGCCTGGACTTCCTGCGGCACATCGAGCGCTGCGCCGTCATCGTCCACGTCCTGGACTGCGCCACCCTCGAGCCGGGCCGCGACCCCCTGTCCGACCTGGACACCATCGAGGCCGAGCTCGCCGCCTACTCCGAGCGCCTCGGGGACCAGGAGGACGATCCCGCCCTCACCGGCCGCGTCCCGCTCATGGAGCGGCCCCGCATCGTGGTGCTCAACAAGGTCGACGTCCCCGACGCAGCCGAGCTCGCCGAGTTCGTGCGCGCCGACATCGAGGCCCGGGGTCTACCCGTCCACATCGTCTCCGCGGTCGCTCACACGGGGCTGCGGCCCCTGTCCTTCGCCCTGGCCGGTGAGGTCGAGCGGGCCCGCGAGATGGCCCCGGCTCCGGCCCCCCAGGGCGAAGGCGAGCTCAGCGTGCCCGACGGGTCGCGTCCGGTCATCCGCCCCGCCGCGGTCGGGCGCCGTGAGAAGGAGCCCGTCGCCCAGGTGCGCCTGCTGACCCACCCCAGCGAGGGGCAGGTCTACCAGGTCCGCGGTCAGCGCCCCGAGCGATGGGTGCGTCAGACCGACTTCTCCAACGATGAGGCGGTCGGCTACCTCGCCGACCGCCTCGCAGCGGCCGGGGTTGAGGACGAGCTCGTCAAGGCCGGCGCCCACGCCGGTGACACCGTCCTCATCGGCGAGGTCGACGGGGGAGTGCTCTTCACCTGGGAGCCCTCGATGACCACCGGTCCCGAGCTGCTGGGCGCCCGCGGCACCGACCTGCGCCTGGAGGGCAGCCGGCGTCGGACCAACGTGGAGCGGCGCAGCCAGTACCACGAGATGATGGACGCCAAGGAGGCCGCGCGCCAGCAGCTGCGCGACGAGGCCGCCGAGGGCCTGTGGACCGACGCCACCTCCTGGCACGAGGACGACGAGGACTGATGGGCGGGCACCGGTGACTCAATCAGAGACTGACAGCAACGCCAGCGGCCGCTGCCCGGGCGGGCGCCCGGACCGCCTGCCCGAAGGCTCCCGTGTGGTGGTCAAGATCGGCTCCTCCTCGCTGACGCGCGCCGACGGCGGTCTCGACCTCAACCGCATCGACATCCTGGCCGGCCTCATCGCCGGCATGCGGCGACGCGGGCACGACGTCGTCCTCGTCTCCTCCGGGGCCGTCGCCTCGGGCCTGACGCCCCTGGGGCTGAACCGGCGCCCCGACGAGCTGCGCCTCCTGCAGGCCGCCGCCTCGGTGGGGCAGGGGCGGCTCGCCGCCCGCTGGGAGGCCGCGATGAGCGCCTACGGGCTCGTGACCGCCCAGGTCCTCCTGACCGCCCACGACGTCGCCATCCGCAGCCACTACCGCACGGTACGCGCCACCTTCGACTCCCTGCTCTCACTGGGCGCCGTCCCCATCATCAACGAGAACGACGCGGTGGCCAACAGCGAGTTCAGCCTCGGCGACAACGACCGCCTCGCGGCCCTCGTGGCCCACCTGGTGACCGCCGACGTCCTCGTGCTGCTCACCGACGTCGACGGCCTGTGGACCGCGCGGCCCGGGACCCCCGGCGCTAAGCCCATCCGACACGTGCGCACAGCCGACGACCTGGAGGGGGTCAGTGTCTCCGGGCGCGGTTCCTTCGTGGGGACCGGCGGCATGACCACCAAGCTCCAAGCCGCCACCATCGCCTGCGCCTCGGGCACCACCACCCTCATCGCCCGTGCCGACGACGCCGCCCTCCTCCTCGGGGAGATCCAGGTTCCGGCTGCCCTGGGCACCTGGTTCGAACCGACCGGGCCGCACCGCCCCAGCCGCCGGCTGTGGATGGCCCACGCCTCCCAGCCCGAGGGGCGCCTCCTCATCGACGCCGGCGCCGCCCGGGCCCTGACCGTCGGCAAGAAGTCGCTCCTGCTGCCCGGCCTCATCGGCGTCGACGGCGACTTCGAGTCCGGGGCCGTGGTCCGCGTCGTCGGTCCGGAGCGCACACTGGCCCGCGGGATCTGCCGTTACGCCGCTGCCGAGCTGCGCGAGGTCCTGGCCGCCCGGGCCGCAGGCGCGCCGGCACCCGATCACGTGGCTCCCGTCGTCCACCGCGACGACCTCGCCGAGCTGCCCCGCACCGCCGGAGTCTGAGGCAGTTCTGGTTCTACCGCGTTAATAGGAATGAACGCAGTTCCTCTAAACGTACGAGAGCACGACGGAGACTCGGGCTGTTCTCAGCCGCCGTTCGAACATCCCAATACTTCTCTGCAAAATCATTAATTCTCGGGGCGTACAAGGGGCCTGTGGTTCCGTCAGAACGAACTACGTCATTGCGAATGTTTACACTACGTGATTTTATGCATAGAGAAAGAAGTTGTCGTTTAGCGTGCGTTAAAGCTTCTGTGTCGGCGGGTACCTTGTTTACGGGAACTTTAAAGTACTGAGAAAAAGACTGGGAGTCGGCCATGAGCCATCCCTCGCTCATGGGATGTACTATACGAAGAACGAATGCTGGATTTGGTGGCGTCGATGACGTGAGTTTTCTGTACAGTTCGACTGGGCATGCCGTATCGGAATCTCGGAAAACTACCCAAGGATTCCATGGTCCGGTCTTTGCAAGTTTAGGGACTAGTTTGTCAATGTTGCCCGAGCCGCTCTTCGACAGGGCTTGTTGGATGTGTAGACCGGAGTGGCTGATTACTTTTTTGGCCATCTCCTGGTCTGAGGCGCCCTCAAATACTATGCTGACGTAGGGAGTGCTCATGTTCATGAAACTATCATCGGCTGGAGGGGTCGATGAGGCCTTGCAATTCATGTGGTGCAATGAGTTGGTGGATGACGTCCGAGGTGGGCAGTCCAAGCTCAATGTTGTCCATAGGGTGATCGAGATCTGAGAGGAGGTCAGCGGTTGTACCATCGTCGGTCACCCTTAGAATAAGTATCTCTTTTGGACTGATCCCTTCCTCGTCGAGTAGCTCGGGAGCGTGAGTGGATAAAACAATCTGAAGGTCGTTGGAACGCTGCGCCATGGCGAACATGGAAGGCAGAACTTTGACGATAGCGGAGTTGAGTGATAGCTCGGGCTCCTCTAGGAGAAGGACTCCGGCGTTGCTCGGAGCCTTGATGATGGTCCAGAGAAGGCCGATAAGGCGTAAAGTTCCGTCCGAGAAATCTGTTTCATACTGTGTTGAGGGGGTGGAGCGCCAGTTCCTGTATCCGGCTTTGAGGTGGGGGGTGCCTGAAGGGTCCACCTCGATTTCAAGAGACTCGAACTCGGGGACGGCTGCTTGCAGAGCTCGTTGCATTCGCCTCATCCGTGCGTCCCTCGTGCGTTTGGGGGTGGCGTTCATTTGGGCGATGAAGTCTCTCCCGAACGGGTCTTGGGGGGTGGCGTTGATTCGCCCCGGATCTCGAATAATCTGTGGAACTAAGTGGAAATACTGAACTTTGCTGAAGTAGTCCGCTATCTCGCGGAAATCCTGGTTTGCTGCGATCTGTTCAAGGTGTGTCTGCGTGAGACGCTCTTTGTCAGAATTGTCTACGGAGTCGGGGCGCTCGAGGATTGTCTTCCCGTTTTTTTCAACAAATTCTTGGTCGACGATTGGTCGATTGAGTCCTCCCGATTCTCCCTTGATGGATAGGCGGTACCTCCACGATGTGTCGCCGTCGACAAGATCGACATCAATGATGAGCCTTCCTTTTCTAAAGTTTCGGGAGAATAGGCTGCGTACTTTGCTGAGGCCGCCTCGGCTGGAAATTGCGCTGGCGAGACCTCCTCCGGGTGCGGCAACTTCCCCTAGAAATCGGAAGAGATCGAGTAGGTTGGATTTTCCGGCCGCGTTGGGGCCGACAATGAATAGTCTACGTTCAAGGTTGAAGTCTATTGTTTTAAAGTTTCGCCAGTTGTTCGCAGAAATGTGGGTTATCTTCACGGAAGATTTGCTCCCATCGAATGGTTGCTGTCTACAAGGGCTCAACTAGTCTATAGCTTCAACTTCGCTTTTGCTAGATTGCGACGAGACTCATGAAGGATGCCCGCGTAAGAAGCTCGGTGCCTCATGTAGGACTGCCCGCGAAGCTCGTGGACCGTGGTGGGCATGGGAAGTGGGTTGTCGATGCAGGCCAGGGCCGAGATCACGGGAAAGTACGCCAGGGTGTACGCGAGGGCGTCGAAGAAGGACAAGGGACGGATCCTTGATGAGGTCTGCGCAGTCACTGGCTGGAGTCGGGACAACGCGCGCCGACGCCTGGTGGCCGCAGCCAAGCGCCCACCGGGTCGCCGAAAGTCGGCGGAGCGCAGGGCTAGAGCCCGCAGGTACTCCTACGACGCCTTGAAGGTGCTCCAGCGAGTGTGGGCCTCCAGCGGCGGGCAGTGCGGCAAGTACCTCAAGGAGTCCATGCCGGTGCTGCTGGACCTGCTGGAGGCGAGCGGTGAGCTCGACGACGAGCCGCGCTACACCCCAGCCGTCAGAGACGAGCTGGTGGCCATGAGTGCGGCGACCATTGACCGCTACCTCGCCCCGGTGCGGGCTACCGAGCAGCTGCGGGGCAAGTCGACGACCAAGGCCGGTCCGTTGCTGCGCAGCTCCATCAAGATCCGCAGGGCCGGCGGGCGAGATCGAGGCTGAACCTGGGTTCTTCGAGGTCGACACCGTCGCCCACTGCGGGCCGACCCTCAAAGGAGAGTTCACCCGGACTGTGAACATGACCGACGTGCTCACGGGGTGGACCTTCGCTCGCTCAATCCGAAACAACGCTGAGAAGCACATCATTTCCGCCCTGGACGCCGCCGTGGGATGCGTCCCGTTCCCCGTTTTGGGCATGGACTTCGTAGGCGGCTCAGAGTTCATCAACCACAGCGTGGTGCGCTGGGCCGGGGACTTGGACATCTACTCCCGCCCGCTCACGCCCCTACAGGAAGAACGACCAGGCCACCATCGAGTCGAAGAACAACCACCTGGTGCGCCGCTACGCCTTCTACTACCGCTACGACACCAGCGAGGAGCGCGAGGTCCTGGGCCGTCTCTGGGAGCAGGTCAACGTCAAGCTCAACTTCCTGACCCCCACCCGCAAGCCCATCGGATGGGGCACCGATAAGGCCGGCAGGCGCAAGCGCCTCTACGACGCTCCTCGTACCCCATTGGACCGGCTGCTGGACACCAGCGCCCTGACCAAGGCCCAGAAGACTGACCTGGTCTCGTACCGCAACCAGCTCAACCCCGCCTCTATCACCCGCCGCATCATCGAGCTCCAGGACGTTCTCATCCGCCTGGCCAAGGACAAGACCGACCAGCTCTACCTCGCCCAGTTCCCAAGCATCCTGCCCGACGTCCACAAAGGCGTACGAGTCAGGAAAGCCTCCTAACCACCCCTCAACTTGGCGGGCATTCCTACATGAGGCACCGAAGACACTTCGCGGGCACCTTGACATGAGGCACCCCGG
>CAUVMS010000047.1:0-18786 GCA_963552815.1 uncultured Actinomyces sp.
ACTCCGGCTTCGAGATCGGCGACGAGGTCGGCCCGGTGGAGAACGAGGACTACGTCTCCATGCTGGTGCGCTTCGAGAACGGCACCGTCGGCACCATGGAGTCCTCCCGCGTCAGCGTCGGCCCGCGCGCCGAGTACGTCGTCGAGGTCTACGGCACGAAGGGCTCGGCCCGGTGGAACTTCGAGCGCCTCAACGAGCTGGAGATCTGCCCCGTGCTCGACGGCGGCGCCTCTCACGGCTACACCCGCGCCATGGCCGGCCCCCAGTGGGGTCAGTGGCAGCGCTTCCAGCCGGCCATCGGCACCTCCATGGGCTTTGACGACATGAAGGCCATCGAGGCGGCGCAGTTCATCGAGTCGATCCTCACCGGAGAGCAGCTCGCCCCCTCGGCCGCCGACGCCTGGTGCGCCGCAGAGGTCGACGAGGCCGTCGTCTCCTCTGCCGCCGACGGCCAGTGGCACGAGGTTCCCCGCGTCGAGGGCCGGACCACTTTCGACGCCTGAGACGGTCTCCTCCACACCACCCCGTACCCCTGTTGGAGACCCTGGGCGGCGGCGTCGCCTACACCATCTACGGTGTGCTCATCCTGGTCGTCGCCGCCGTCCCGCTCAAGATCGCGCCGGAGACCAAGGACGAGTTTCTGGAGGAGATCGAGGTCGAGATGGACAAGCTCTACCCCTGACCCCATCCCGGCGACACGCGCTCCCAGGGGAAGACCCGTAAGGCTTGTCAGGACAAAGTCCTGTTGCTAGGTTCGTCGCACGGGCCAAACGCCCGGCACCGACGCCGGCGCCCGCCTCCCGGGAACGCCCTGTGAGCGGACGATGAACCGGTAGGTCACCGGCCACCGACTCATCACCCGCCACTCACCCCCTGACCACCGACCATCACCACACCAGCAAGACACCCGGCTAGACCCACAACCAGACACGGAGCAACGATGTCCTTCACCCTCGACCCCGCAACCGCCATCTCCGACCCCCATGGCATCTCCTGGGGCATGCACCCCATCACCTGGCGCAATGACGACATCCCCGAGGTCGGCGCCTTCAACACCTTGGAGGACATGCTCCTCGACCTGGCCGACACCGGCTTCGCCGGCACCGAGTGCGCCGGCTTCTTCCCGCCCAAGGAGGAGGTCAAGGCCGCCGCCGAGGCCCGCGGCATCAAGATCGTCGCCCAGTGGTTCTCCTCCTTCATCCTGCGCGACGGCGTCAAGGCCGTCATCCCCGACTTCGAGGCCACCTGCGCCTACCTGGAGTACCTGGGCGCCACCCGCGTCGTCGTCTCCGAGCAGACCGGCTCGGTCCAGGGCATCCGTGACGTCTGCATCTTCACCAACAAGCCGGTGCTCACCGAGGAGCAGTGGCCGGTGCTGGCCGAGGGCCTCAACCGTCTGGGCGACGTCGCCCACGCCCACGGCCTCGAGCTCGTCTACCACCACCACCTGGGCACGGTCATCCAGACCAAGGAGGAGACCATCCGCCTCATGGAGCTGACCGACCCGGCCAAGGTCTCCCTCCTGTTCGACACCGGCCACGCCTACGTGGGCGACGGCGACGTCATGGGCCTGCTGGAGGCCACCATCGACCGTATCAAGCACGTCCACTTCAAGGACGTGCGCCCCGAGAAGATGGAGGAGTCCAAGGCTGCCGAGCGATCCTTCCTCGACTCCTTCCTGGCGGGTATGTTCACCGTTCCCGGCGACGGCACGATCGACTTCACCGTGCCCTACAAGTTCCTCGTGGACCACGGCTACTCCGAGTGGATCCTGGTGGAGGCCGAGCAGGACCCGGCCATCGCCAACCCCCTGGAGTACGCCCGCAAGGCGCGCGCCTACCTCGAGGGCACGCTCTTCAAGGCCTGAGACGTCGCGACGGCGGGGCCGGGACCCAGCTCCTTCCCGCTCCGCCCCGCCAGCAGGCGCCTCGCGACGACGCTCCCGACCACCGCCGGTCGGGAGCGTCGTCGCGCTGAGACGTTGCGTCAGGAGGTGGTGTGGTCGGGTTGATGAGATGGGCGTGACCGGCCACCACCTCCATGCGCCATCAGGAAGCGTGCCGGTCCCGGCCGGCGATCCCGATTGCGCTGGGCGGTCACCTGCGCCGGTTGGGGACTGCGTTTCGCCTTGAGGACGTACTTTCAGACAAAACGGCGACGGCCTGGCCCCAGTCATCTAAGGCAGAACGCAGTCCTCACGAGAAAAGTACGTTCTCGATCGGGATCATCCCGGCGTAGGACCCCCACTTGCCGGCTCCCGCCCCACCGGGCCGCCCTGGCTCCCAAGGGCGCATCCCAACCAACGCCCGACAAGCAGGAACCTGCCCGAACAGGACCAGAAGGGTGAGCCGCTCACATTGCCAACACTCCCCTGGGCGGCTGCCAGACAGGCGCTGCAAGCCGCAGCCTCAACCCTGCCGATCGGCGCAGGAGTAGCGGCTCTGGGGCTGCTTCACGGGATCGAAACCCGGCACACTGCTCTTCAGGACTATCTGCTCACCACAACCTTGCCCGCAGTAGGACTCAATCATCCTCGGTATCGCCGGGATCGCCGCGCTGCTGCACACCGCTCCGGCACACCCTTGACGCGGCCCGTCAGCCTGTAGCCTGCGCAGTACTTGGGCGTGTACGTGAGCACGCCCCGCAGTAGACCACCCAGCGCCGCAGGAAGCAGGAGGAGACGGTGACCAAGGCTCATGCCGCCACCCAGAGCGACGTCGCGCGCGCCGCCGGGGTCTCGCGCAGCCTGGTCTCCCTGGCCCTGAGCGGCTCGCCCAAGGTCGCCGCCAGCACCCGCGAGCGCATCGAGGAGGTGGCCGCCTCCCTCGGATACCGGGTCAACGTCTCGGCCTCCTCGCTGGCCCGGAAGCGCTCGAGCATCATCGGCCTGGTGCTGCCCAACCTGCGCAACGCCTTCTTCGAGCAGGTCGCGGCCTGCCTGGGCCGAGCGGCCGCCCGGCGCGGCCTCACCCTGTTCGTCACGGTCGGCTCCGATCAGCCCGAGGTCCTGCACCAGGCCATCGAGAGCCTGCTGGGCGTCCGCGTCGCGGGCATCGTGCTCGTCTCGCCCTGGCTACCCGGCGAGGACCTGCTGGCCATCGGTGAGGAGGTGCCCGTGTGCGTCGTCGGGCGGCGCAGCCCAGGCGGGCGGGTCGACTCCGTGCGGGTGGACGAGGAGGCCGCGGCGAGACTCGTCGTCGACCACCTGGCGGACCTGGGTATGCGCACCATCTGCTACATCGGCCCGCGCCGGACCGACGCGGCCTCCCGCCACGACCGTGAGCACTCGCTGGCCCGGGCCGCTGAGGCGGCCGGGCTGGCCTTCGAGGTGCGCAGCTGCGGGGAGGACGCGGGCCCCGCCACCCGGGCCGCGCTGCACGATCATCCCGAGCCGCTCGGCCTGGTCATCCACAACGACGTCCTGGCCATTGATGCCGTGCCCGTCCTGCGCGAGAGTCGCCGTGAGCCCGGGGCCGACGTCGCCCTGGCCTCCTACGACAACACCTACCTGGCCCTGCGCGAGGAGTTCTCCCTGACCAGCATCGACCAGCCCGAGGACCTCCTGGGCGAGCACGCAGTGGACCTGGTGTGCCGCCGCGCCGGGCTCACGGCCGACGACGGACCGGGCACCGGGACCGAGGCCCGCAGTGTGATCCTGGAGCCCGAGCTGGTCACCCGAGCCTCCTCCCTGGGACGCTGACGACCACCCCGCCCAGCGCGGAACCGGCGGCAAACCCGGCATCGCACGTTTCATCGCTGACGGCCACCCCGCCCAGCGCGGAGCCGGCTCACGCGCCGCCCGACGTCGGACAGCGAGGGCACCATGAGTTACCTCTCCGGCCGGGGACCACGGTCCCAGCCTCTCCGCCCATCTCTCAGGACGGCCTCCTTTGTCAGGATGAAGTTCTCCTCACCGGTTGACATCACCATCGCCGGAACGCAGACTGAAGTCATGAGTTCACGCGCGTGAATTCACGCTAGCACAGGACTTCAACCAGTCACCCGCTCGTCAACGAGGACACCCGAGGCAACCATGAGCACCACACCCCTGTCAGTCGCCGTCATCGGTGCCGGAATGGCCGGCACCACCCACGCCAACGCCTGGCGCCAGGTCGGCACCGTCTTCGACCTGGGCCTGCCGCCGGTGCGCCTGCACACCATCGCCGACGCCTACCTCCCCTTCGCCGAGGACGCCGCCCAGCGCTACGGCTACGAGCGCGCCGTGGCCGACTGGCGCGTCGTGGCCGAGGACCCGGACATCGACATCGTCTCCATCGTGGTGGGCAACGCCCTGCACCGCGAGATCGCCGAGGCCCTCATCAGGGCCGGCAAGCACGTCCTGTGCGAGAAGCCCCTGGCGGACACGCTCGAGTCCGCCCGCGCCATGGCGCAGGCCGAGAAGGAGGCCGGCGTCGTCACCGGCGTCGGATTCACCTACCGCCGCAACGCCGCCGTGGCCGAGCTCGCCAAGCTCGTCGCCGAGGGCCACCTGGGCGAGATCAACCACTTCGACGGCCGCTACTGGTGCGACTACGGCGTCGACCCCTCCACTCCCATGGCCTGGCGCTACAAGGGCCCCATGGGCTCGGGGGCCCTGGGCGACGTCGGCAGCCACCTCATCGACACCGCCGAGGTCATCTGCGGACCCATCATCTCGGTCTCGGGTGCCGCCATGATGACCTCCATCAAGGAGCGCCCCGTGGCCACCGGCCACGTCACCCGCGGCACCGCCCTCGACACCGGAGACTCCGCCGATGTCACCTACGAGCCGGTGGAGAACGACGACGTCGCCACCTTCACCGCGCGCTTCGCCAGCGGCGCCGTGGGCACCTTCTCCTGCTCGCGCGTGGCCTGGGGACTGCCCAACTCCCTCATGGTCGACGTGCTGGGCACCAAGGGCCGCGCCTCCTGGGACCTGGCCCGCTGCGGCGAGATCAAGATCGACGACGTCAACTCCCCGGCCGGACTGGGAGGCGCCCGCCGCGTCCTGGTGGGCCCCGACTTCCCCTATTTCGCGAAGGGCTCCTCCATGGCCTTCGGCGGGGTCGGCCTGACCCAGATCGAGCAGTTCACCTACCAGGCCCACGCCTTCCTCCAGCAGATCGCCGGCGTGACGCCAGAGCAGGGAGCGCTGCCGCCCTGCGCCAGCTTCGCCGACGGCTACCGCGAGATGCTCCTGGCCGACGCCGTGGCCCGCTCGGCCGAGACCGGGGGCGCCGCCGTCGACGTCTCCGACCTGCCCGAGCTCACGAGCCTGTAAGGCAGGCCCCTCAGCCGCCCCACTGGGCCGACACCTTCAAGACACCCCGCCACACAACGACGTACCGAACGACGCACAAGGAGACCTCTCATGCCACTGACCTACGGCGCCTACACCGCCTGCCTCCAGGACCGTTCCCTATCCGAGGCCCTCGACGTCCTCAAGGACGCAGGGCTCACCGGGGCGGAGGTCAACGTCGGAGGGTTCATCCCCTCCCCGCACTGCCCCGTCGACGCCCTCCTGGCCTCGCCCACCGCCCGCGACGAGTACCTGGGCCTCTTCAAGGACAAGGGGATGACGCTCTCGGGTCTCAACACCTCGGGAAACCCCACCTCGCCCCTGCCCAACGAGGGCCTCAAGCACGCCGAGGACATCCGGGCGGCCATCCGCCTGGCGGGGCTGCTCGGCGTCAAGGAGATCGTCACCATGTCCGGCACCCCGGGCACCGACCCGAGCGCGAAGTACCCCACCTGGGTCGTCAACCCGTGGAACGGGATCGACATGGAGATCCTGGACTACCAGTGGAGCGTCGTCGTGCCCTTCTTCAAGGAGATCGACGCCCTGGCCCGCGACAACGACGTCCAGGTGTGCCTCGAGCTGCACCCGCGCAACCTGGTCTTCAACGTCCCCTCCTTCGAGAGGCTCATTGAGGAGACCGGGGCGACCAACATCAAGGTCAACATGGACCCCTCCCACCTGTTCTGGCAGCAGATGGACCCGATCGCGGCCACCAAGCGCCTGGGCTCCCTCGTGGGACACGTCCACGCCAAGGACACCAAGATCTTCCCCGGCGCCGCCTACCGCGGGGTCCTGGACACCGACTTCGGTCACGTCCCCACTGAGGCCGAGGGCAAGGTCCCGGTGGCCTACGGCTACTGGTGCAACGCCTGGCCCCAGGACCCGGCCTGGCGATTCGTGGCCCTCGGCCTGGGGCACGACGCCGACTACTGGGCGACGTTCCTGACCGCCATCACCGAGATCGACCCGGCGATGAACGTCAACATCGAGCACGAGGACGCCGAGTACGGCAACGTCGAGGGGCTCCAGATCTCCGCGCGCAACCTGTTGGAGGCCGCCGCCAGACTCTGAGCCGGCTCCGACAACCGCCACCGCGCCGACGGCGAGGATCCCTGCCCACCCGGTCCTCGCCGTCGGCGCCCGTCCATTAGACTGAACAAAAGTCCTGACAAAGTCCGTTCCTGCTCGCTCCACTCACCCTTCTCATCACCGCCGAGAGGCCGGCCCGTGCTTCCCACCCTGACCGCCACCGCCTGGATTCTGCTCATGGTCGTGGCAGCCCTGTGCGGCATCGCCAAGACCGCCCTGCCCGGGGCGGCCACGATCGCCGTCGCCCTGTGCACCATGGCGCTGCCGGCCAAGGAGTCCACCGGCGCCATCCTGCTCATGCTCATGACCGGTGACCTGCTGGCCGTGTGGAGCTACCGCCGAGACGCCGACTTCCACATGCTGCGCCGACTCGTCCCGGCGGTCCTGGCGGGAGTCGGCGCCGGCGCCCTGTTCCTGCACCTGGCCTCCAATGACTCCACCAGGCGCCTCATCGGCGTCATCCTGCTGCTCCTGGTCACCATCACCCTGCTTCAGCGACGCGCGGCAGGCAGGCGCAGGCCCGCCTACGCCCCCGCAGCACAGGCCCCGGTTGCGCCCGCCCCGAGCTCGGCGCCGCCGGAGGCAACCGCGGCCCCCGAGGCGCCTACGACGACCGTGGCCGGCAGCCGGGTCGCCCGCCTGGCCTACGGCAGCCTCGCCGGATTCACCACGATGGTCGCCAATGCCGGCGGACCGGTGACCTCCATGTACTTCCTGGCCTGCCGCTATCCGGTCAAGGCCTTCCTGGGAACGACGGCCTGGTTCTTCTTCCTGGTCAACCTCGTCAAGCTGCCGTTCTCACTGTCGGCCGGACTGGTCAACGCCACCACGCTGTCGCTGACCGCGATCTGCGCGCCGGTCGTCGTCGGCGCCGCGCTGGCGGGGCGGCGGCTTGCCGAGCGCATGGACCAGCGGGTCTTCGAACCGATCATCATCGTGCTGACCATCGTCTCCGCGCTGCCTCTGCTGCGGTAGCCACCGGGAGCGACCACACCTGACGGCGCACTATTTCTCCGGAACATAGAACAGGCAACTACTAGCGCAGTATT
The DNA here is from genome assembly GCA_963552815.1 of uncultured Actinomyces sp. Classification (GTDB taxonomy): domain Bacteria; phylum Actinomycetota; class Actinomycetes; order Actinomycetales; family Actinomycetaceae; genus Actinomyces. Next base: position 7,417 of record CAUVMS010000047.1, read on the forward strand.
TCCCTCAAGACAGCCTCTCTGACATCACATCGCCGTCTCGCGCTGGATCATTGACGCGATTTATCCTGACCGTTACCGTATTCGTCAGTATGAAGAGTACGGCCGGCATTGATCGTGTTGACGTCTCGCCAGGTGGGGATGCCGGCGACGTCGACGACGCTTCTGCGCCCGCCGCCTCATCCGCCCCTGGACTCGGAACCTGCCGTGATGTCTCCGGCAACGAGAGCCCCAACGCCCCCGAGGCCCTGGATCCCCCTGAAGACCCTAGCGAATCCGCCTCGGAGAAAGCCGCGCTGGTCAGCGCCGACATCCACGCGGTCACGCTGGGACTGTGGGCCTCGGGACTCAGATGCATCATCGTCGACGCCCTGGCTCCTGCCGTCGGCCCCCTGGGCCCTCTGGCCGTCGGAGCTTCCCTGGTCATCCAGGTGGTGGGTGCAGCCGTGAGCGTCAGCGGCGCCCGCTCCCTATGGGTGCAGCACCACCGCGGCCGCTGCGCCTACACCCTCGTTGCGACGCTGACCTGCCTGTGCACCGTCGTGGCCCTGATGACCCCCGCCGGGTTCTAACCCTCCAGCCCCGTCATGAGCCCCACGGCCGGCCCCCTCCCCTCCCCGCCCTCCCGAACCTCCCGGGCGATGACGTTCGCGCACCGGTGGATGTCGGTCATGGTCGGAGTGCTTCTGCTGACCCTCACCCTCAGCGGCGCCCTCCTACCGCACCAGGGCGAGATCATGCGTTCATTGAGCCCGGCCACGTACTCTCGCAGCACCGGCCCCGAGCGGCTCTCCCTGCCCCAGGCCATCGCGACGATCGAGAGCCATCACCCGGACGAGACCGTGACCTCCGCCACCTGGATCAACGATGTCATCGAGGTCAGGACCCGGCAGTCGGCCTACACGGTCGACCCCTCCACCGGAGACGAGATCGGCCGGGTCGCCGCGCCCCCGTCCTGGCTCGCCGCCCTGGACAACCTCCACCGTTGTCTCCTGTCCTGCCAGGGCCCTGGCCATGTCCACTGGATGTCCCAGGAGATTCCCCGCACCCGTTGGGTGACGGAGCAGGGACTCACCGTCGGCGACGTCGTCGTTGGGACCGTGGGCATGGTGCTGCTGGCCCTTACTGTGAGCGCACTGAGGGTGTGGTGGCCGCTGCAGCGCTACCGACGAGCCGCCCTGTCCGCCCGCCGGCGCACGACGCGCCTGTCGAGGGACACCGACCTGTTCAAGGCTGCAGGTCTGGTTCTGCTGCCGCTGCTGTTCCTGTGGGGCTACTACGCTCCCGTCTTCGATCCTCACCCCACCCGTCAGCCGCCCCCCGCCTCCACCGCGGGAGCAGAGACGCCGAGCGCGCCGGCCGGCACCACTCAGGAACAGGACAGGGTCCAGGACATCGGTCCGCACCGCGCCATGGCAGCGGCCCAGGAGACGCATCCGGGCAGACCGGTCGCCCTGTTCCTGCCCGAGCCGGGCAATCCGACGTCGACCTACACGGTCTGGCTCTCCCAGAATGCGTCCGGCCCCTACGGCCGAGCCCTCGGCCGTATCGCGGTGAGCGTCGACCCCGGCACCGGGCGGACCACGGTCCTACCCACGCCCTACCGGGATCCGCGCGCTCGAGCCGGTTAGGTCCTGCAGCAGCCGTAGCATGTGCCCGTTCCCACATCACAAGACAGCCTGAGTCCGGGCCTTTGGTCGCAGACAACCCGCTGGTAGGGGCACAATCGGACCCGTACGGCACCGGAATGAGCCGGCGCCCCTGACTCCAAGACAACGCGAGAAGGACCCAACGTGGCGCGCAGTATCTACATCGCCTCACCCAATGCCGGAACCGGAAAGTCAACGGTGGCCCTCGGGCTGGTCTCCTGTCTGACGAAGGTAGTCGCCAAGGTCGGCGTCTTCCGCCCCTTCGTGGAGAGCCGTGAGGGCGACGCCTTCCTCAACCTCCTGCTGGCCCGCGCAGGCTCCACCACGCCCGCCGAGCAGTGCGTCGGCGCAACCTGGGACGAGTTCCACACCGACCCTGAGGAGGCCCTGGCCCGCATCGTCGACGCCTACCGGGCCCTGGCGCGCGAGCACGACGTCGTCATCATCGACGGCTCGGACTTCACTGACGTCGCCGGCAACCCCGAGCTGGCCCTCAACGCCCGGGTCGCCGCCAACATCGGCGTGCCGATCCTGCTGGTGGTCTCCGGACAGTACGACCCCGAGGACGTCGTCGGTTCCGTGGAGGTCTCCATGGCAGAGATCGCCGACAACCACGCCCGCACCGTCGCGGTCGTGGCCAACAAGTGCCGCCCGGAGACCCGCCAGGCCGTCGCCGACGCGCTGGCGGCCGTCGAGGGCATCACCTCCACCACGCTGCCCGAGGTGCCTCTCCTGGCCGCCCCGGCGGTGCATGAGGTGCTGGACGCCGTCGAGGGCACACTCATCGCCGGTGACGAGACCCTGCTGGACCGCGAGGCCGAGTCCGTCCTCGTGTGCGCCATGGACGTCGCCCACGTCCTGGAGCGCCTAACCGCAGGCCAGGTCGCCATCGTGCCGGCGGACCGCTCCGCCATGCTCATCTCACTCATGGCGGCCCAGGCATCCTCCAGCTTCCCGATCCTGTCCGGTCTCATCCTCAACGGGGGCTTCGAGGTGGCGCCTCACGCGCTGCGCCTCCTGGAGGGCCTGGACGTCAACATCCCGGTCATCACCTCCCCGCTGGACACCTTCACCGCCGCCTCAAGGGCCGGCTCCCTGCAGGGCCTGCTCGCTCACGGCTCCGAGCGCAAGATCGACGTGGCCGTGACCACCTTCGAGCAGGAGGCCGACGTCGACGCCCTCCTGTCCGCACTGGAGGTCGAGCCCTCCGAGGTCGTCACTCCGATCATGTTCCAGGCCGAGCTGGTGGAGCGCTCGCGCACCGACCGCAGGACGATCGTCCTGCCCGAGCCCGACGACGACCGGGTCCTGCGGGCCGCCGACGCCATCCTGCGCCGTGGCATCGCCAACCTGGTGCTGCTGGGTGACGAGACCACCGTGCGCGCCCGCGCCACCGAGCTGGGTCTGGACATCTCCGCCGCCCGGGTCATCTCCACCAGGGACCCCGAGCTGCTGGAGAAGTACGCCGAGGAGTTCTCCCGCCTGCGCGCCAAGAAGGGCGTCACCCTGGAGCAGGCCCGGGAGAAGGTCCAGGACGTGTCCTACTTCGGCACGATGATGGTCCACATGGGCGACGCCGACGGCATGGTCTCGGGTGCGGCCCACACCACCGCCCACACGATCGTCCCCTCCTTCCAGATCATCAAGACCAAGCCGGGGACCTCGATCGTCTCCTCCGTCTTCCTCATGCTCCTGGAGGACCGGGTACTCGTCTACGGTGACTGCGCCGTCAACCCCGAGCCCAACGCCGCCGAGCTGGCCGACATCGCCATCTCCTCGGCTGCCACGGCCCGCCAGTTCGGCGTCGAGCCGCGCGTGGCGATGCTGTCCTTCTCCACCGGAACCTCCGGCAAGGGTGCGGACGTCGACAAGGTCCGCGAGGCCACCGAGCTGGTGCGGGCCAAGGAGCCCGGCCTCGCCGTCGAGGGCCCCATCCAGTACGACGCCGCCATCGACCCGACCGTGGCCGCCAAGAAGGCCCCCGACTCTCTCGTGGCCGGACGGGCCAACGTCTTCATCTTCCCGGACCTGTCCAGCGGCAACATCGGTTACAAGGCGGTCCAGCGCTCCTCTGGCGCCATCGCCATCGGCCCGGTCCTCCAGGGCCTCAACAAGCCGGTCAACGACCTCTCGCGCGGCGCCCTGGTGGAGGACATCATCAACACCGTCGCTATCACCGCCGTCCAGGCCCAGGGCTGAGCCCTCCAGCGGCGTGGGACCGGGACCCGGTCCCACGCCGCTGAGGCTCACCCGGAACCCTCATCAGTCATCCAGTCATCCCCGCGTTCATCCCCGACCGTTCTTGAAAGGCACCCCGTGACTCAGCGCACCGTCCTCGTTATCAACTCCGGCTCCTCCTCCATCAAGTACCAGCTGGTCGACCCCGACTCCGGCACTTCGCTCGCCTCCGGTCTGGTGGAGCGCATCGGCGAGGAGATCGGCGCCATCACGCACAAGCACGGCGAGGAGCGCACCGAGATCACCGAGCCGGTGCCCGACCACGGCTTCGGCCTGGCCGAGGTGCTGCGCCTGTTCGAGGAGCAGGGCCCCTCGCTGGCCGACGCCCACATCGTGGCCGTGGGTCACCGCGTCGTCCAGGGCGGGCACTACTTCTCCGGCCCGGCTCTCATCGACGACGCGGTCGTGGACCGTATCGAGCAGCTCGTGCCGCTGGGCCCGCTGCACAACCCCGCCCACCTCAAGGGCATCGAGGTGGGCCGCCGCCTCCTGTCCGACGTGCCGCACGTGGCCGTGTTCGACACCGCCTTCTTCCAGGACCTGCCCGAGGAGGCCGCCCGCTACGCCCTGAACCGCGAGGTGGCTGACACCTACTCCATCCGCCGTTACGGCGCCCACGGCACCAGCCACCAGTTCGTCTCCGGGGCGGTCTCCGAGTTCCTGGGACGCGATGACCTCAAGCAGGTCGTCCTGCACCTGGGCAACGGGGCCTCGGCCTCGGCGGTCGTGGCCGGGCACGCCGTGGACACCTCCATGGGCCTGACCCCGTTGGAGGGCCTGGTCATGGGCGGGCGCACCGGTGACATCGACCCGGCCGCCGTCTTCCACCTGGCGCGCGTGGCGGGCATGTCGATCGAGGAGATCGACCACCTGTTCAACCGCAGCTCGGGCATGAAGGGCCTGGCCGGGGACAATGACATGCGCGAGGTGTGGAAGCGCATCAACGCCGGCGAGCAGGAGGCCCGCGAGGCCATGGACATCTACCTGCACCGCCTCGTGAAGTACGTGGGCGCCTACACCGCCGTCATGGGTGGTCTGGACGCGCTGACCTTCACCGCCGGCATCGGTGAGAACGACGCGAACCTGCGCCGCGAGCTGTGCGAGCGCTTGGCCTACATGGGCGTGGAGGTCGACCCCGAGCTCAACGGGACCCGCTCCGACGAGCCGCGCGTCATCTCCACACCGGACTCGAAGGTCACCGTGCTCGTGGTACCCACCAACGAGGAGCTCGCCATCGCCCGCCAGTCGCTCACCCTCATCTGAGGGTCTCTCAACTCTCCGGGAGAGCCCGTCGTCGGGCCTTCGCCTAGCGGGACAGACCAGGAGAACATCGCGCGGTGCCGCAGCCACCCCCACCGGGGAAGGCTGCGGCACCGTCGTCGTCCCCCGAGGGGGACAAACATGCTGTCGGCGGTGCGCGCGCGAGCCCCCGGGGGCTTCCATGGAGTCATGAGCAACGCACCTGTCACCGCACCGACGAGCGGCACACCGAAACCGCCCGCCCCACCAACAACACCCCTGCCCCAGACCTCGGCCATGAACGGGGGCGCGCCGGCCCCCACACCGGTTCCGCAGCCGGTCGCCCCCTTCGTTCCGGCCCCAGCAGTGCCCCGCGCCATACCCGCCCCAGCAGTGCCCGGCGCCATACCCGCCCCAGCAGTGCCCGGCGCCGTACCCGCCCCAGCCATCCCCTCCCCGACCGAGGACCTCGTGGTCACCACCGATGGGCTGACCCGCACCTACAACGGCGTCAACGCCGTCGATGGGTTGAACCTGTCAGTACCCGCCGGCGGCATCTACGGCTTCCTGGGCCCCAACGGCGCCGGCAAGTCCACCACCATGAAGCTCCTGCTGGGACTGACCCGCCCGACGTCGGGCCGCATGAGCGTCCTGGGGCGCCCAGTCAGCCGCCACCCCCTGCCGCCGGGAACCATCGGCTCCCTCATCGAGGGCCCCTCCTACTACCCGAGCCTGACCGGCAAGGAGAACCTGGCCATGGTGGCCTCCTACCTGGGGCTGGCCTCCAACCGCGTCCAGCACGCCCTGGCCACCGTCAACCTCGTCGGGCAGGAGAACAAGCAGGTCAAGCACTACTCCATGGGCATGAAGCAGCGCCTGGGCCTGGCCATGGCGCTGCTGTCGAACCCGGCCCTCATGCTCCTGGACGAGCCGACCAACGGGCTCGACCCCGCCGGGGTGGCCGAGATCCGCCGGCTCATCGTCACTCTGGCCCGTCAGGAGGGCGTGACGATCATCGTCTCCTCCCACATCCTGTCCGAGATCGAGCAGATGGCCGACACCGTCGGCATCATCTGCGCCGGACGCCTGCGCTATCAGGGCACCCTGGCCGGGCTGCGCGATGAGGGGGTCATCGAGCTGCTCGTCTCCGCGCCCACAGCCGTCGCCGCGCTCCTGACCTCCCTCGGGGTGGCCCACGAGGTGCGGGACGGCACGGTGCGCACCCCCATGCTGCCCGACGACGTCGTCGGCGAGCTCATCACCCGCATCGTCTCCTCCGGAACGACCATCTACCGGGTCCAGACCGTGCGCAAGACCCTCGAACAGGCCTTCCTGGAGCTGACCGAGCCGGTCCTCACCGCCCAGCCGTTCCTCGCCTCTCAGGAGATGAACCGATGAGCACCCCAGTGAGCACAGCGGGCCCGGCGGCCAGCATAGCCGCGCCATCAGAGCCCCTGACACAGCCCCCGACACTGCCGGCAGCGCCGCGCGCACTCCCCGTCTCCGCGCTCCGCAGGGCGAGGACCACCCTGGCCCTCGAGCTGGGCAAGCTCCGCCGCAAGCGCTACTGGCTCATCGTGACCAGCGCGACGGCCCTGTGCCTGGCATGGACCAGCATGCTCGTCGCCTCGCGGGCGAGCGGCCCGGCTGCGGCACGCAACGCCACCCTCGCCCTGGACGAGTTCATCCAGATCATCGCCTTCCTCATGCCCATCATCACCGCGGTCCTGGCCTCGCGCATCGTCACCGTGGACACCGAGGAGCGCATGGGGCAGCTGATGACGGCGCTGGGGCAGAGCCCCCTGACCCGTTACCGGGGCAAGTTGGTCGTCGTGATCCTCACGGTCCTGTGCATGGAGGGGACCATCTTCATGCTGCTCACCGTGCTGGCCGGCCCGATCGGGCTGACCGTCACCGACTCCTACTGGCGCACGCTGCCTCCCGCCCTTCTGGTGGCGGCGTGCTCCACACTGGCCATCTCCGCGATCCAGCTCACGCTGTCCACCTGCTTCGACAAGCAGGCCATCGGCCTGGGTGCGGCGGCTATCGGTGGCTTCATCGCCGAGAGCCTGCCCTACGCCTACCTCGGGAAGTTCTCATGGCTGCTGCCCTGGGGCATCGTTCCGGCCGCCACCCCCATTGACACAGTCGCCTCCTACAAGTCCATGCGGGAAAGCGGCGACATGACGCTCGTGTCCCACCCGTGGACCCTGGCGGCGCTCGCCGCGCTGGTCGCGGTCGGGTGGACCGTCGCCGCCCACCTCGTTATCGTCCACCAGGAGAATCACCGATGAGCACCACCGCACCAGCAACACGCCCCGCCGCAGGCCGGCCCCTCCGGCCCACTCAGCACCCGTCAATGCTCCCCGGCACCTCCGGCCCGCCCACGACGCCGCAGCCGACCGGCCTGAGCCGGCCTGCTCCGCCCGCCCCCCAGTCCCGCCCGTCGGTGCGAGCCGCCTGGTACTGGGAGAACCGCAAGGCCCCCAACCGGTGGTACTGGGTCGCCGTCACCGTCCTGTGCTCCCTGGCCTCCCTGTCCGGCTACCTGCAGTACCGCACCTACCGGGGCGAGTTCGAGGCCCAGGGCGTCACCTGGGAGATCACGTGGTCCCAGTCCACGCTCGTGCTCTCAATGGTGTTCCTGCCGCTGGCACTGGGCGCCTTCGCCGCGCAGATCGCCAGCAGTGAGCACCAGGGAAGGAACTGGCAGCGGATGAGCGCCACCGGCCTGGAAGCCACCATGGTTGCGGGCAAGCTGCTGCACGGGCTCCAGGTCGCGGTCCTCACCACCGCGGTCCTGGTCCTGACCACCGCGGTGGCGGGTCTCGCCGCGGGTTTCAGCCTGATGGGACTGGCCGCCTACCTGCCGCGCTTCGCCGCCGTCGCGTTGGGAATGTGGGTCATCCTCATCTTCGTCACCTGGCTGGGCGCGATCATGAGGTCCTTCGCCACCACGATGACCACGGTGCTGCTGAGCACCATCGCGGGTATGGCGATGCTTCTCGTGGCCCGACCGCTGAGCGTCCTCAACCCCGCAGCCTCACTGACCCGTACCACGTCGGCCCTGAGCCCGGGCAACGTGGCCTCACCGGGCGCCGCGGCATTCGACGGCGTCATCTGCTTGGTGTGGGTGGTCCTGCTGGCCCTGGCTCTGCGCCAAGCGGTCAGGCGCCAGTCATGAACCGCGTTCCCGCAGCGCCCGAGCCGGCACACGTCTCCCGGGTCCCACGGACCCTCCTGGACCGGGTGGCTCAGTGGTGGCGCACCAGCACCCTGACCCTGTGGGCGGTGGCGGGGGCCGCGAGCCTCTTCCAGCTGATGGTGCTGAACGTGGCCTCGTACACCTACCCACACCTCCCCCTGCGGGGTTGGGTCATCGTCGCCCTGCTGCTCGCCGGATCGTTGCTGGGCCGACGTCGGTGGCCCCTGGCCGTCGTCGTCGTCACGAGCCTGGCCTCGGCCGCCGTCGATCTGTGGGGGCCGCGCGGTGGACTCAACCTGCTGTCCATGCTAGCTCTCTACGCCCTGCTCACCGCCGCTTCCACCCGCGACCGAATCATCGGCTTCAGCATCAGCGCGCTGTGCACCCTCGTCCCCACGGCGCTGGCCAAGTGGCCGCAGGTGAGCGTGTTGAGCCCGGGGATCCTCATCTTGGTCCTCGTGCTCGCGGTGGCCTCGATCTCGCGCTCCCGCCGGGAGGCCCTGGAGCACGGGGACGCCCAGCTGGCGGCGCAGTCCGCCGAGCAGCGGCTGGTCGCTCAGCGTGACGTCGCCCGCCACCAGGCCCGGGTGGCGGCCGAGCTCCACGACTCCGTGGGCCACGCCCTCACCGCGGTCATCGCCCTGTCCGAGGGGATGCAGGGGGCCAGCGGCAGCCCGCAGACCGATGAGGCCATTGACATGATGAACGCCCTGGCCCGCGACGGCCTGGCAGACACCCGGCGCGCCGTCGCCTCGCTCCAGGCGGCACCGGGCCTCTCCCGCGACGCCGCCGCTGACGCCACCGCGACCCCGAACGGCCAGGTCGCGGAGGGCCAGCAGCTCCCCGGCGGTGTACCCGGCTGGGACCGGATCACCGACCTGCTGACCACGGTGAGAGCCACCGGCATCAGCGTGGCTCTCACCGAGACCGGCAGGCGCCCCCTCGACACCCCGGGCAGCCAGGCCCTCGGGGAGGTCGTCTATGTCGTCGTCCGAGAGGCCCTCACCAACGTCATGCGCCACGCCGAGGGCGCCACGCGCGTCGTCGTCTCCCTGGACCACGACCAGGCCGCCACACGGATCACCGTGTCCGACGACGGTCGCGGCGCTCAGCCCGACCCCGGAGACGGCTCCCTGGGCTCGACTCAGGCGCCGCCTGCGGCCGGCCACGGGCTGGCCAACCTGGCAGACGTGGTCGGTGAGCACGGTGGCACGCTGTCCGCCGGTCCCACGACCGATGAGGGCGCATCCGGCTGGGTGCTGCGCGCCCTCGTCCCCTTCCCGGAAGGCACGCCGCGATGAGCCCGTCCACCTGCGACCCCGCATCCTCCCCCACCGCCTCCGGGCCGGACGCCAAGAGCTCATCGAGCGGCCTCAAGCCGATCACAGTCATGATCGTCGACGACCAGAGGGCCACCCGCATGGGCCTGTCCCTCATCATCAACCGGGCCGACGACCTGCAGGTCACGGCCGAGGCCATCCATGGTCAGGACGCCCTCGACCAGCTCGCCGCCCTGCTTGAGGAGCGCCGGCCGCTTCCCGACGTCGTCCTCATGGACGTGCGTATGCCGGTACTCAACGGGATCGATGCGACGGCCCGCATCTCCCAGCTCTACCCCTCGATCCGGACCCTGGTGCTGACCACCTACGACCAGGACGAGTTCGCCTTCGGGGCGCTGTCGGCCGGCGCCTCCGGCTTCCTGCTCAAGGACACCCGCACGCCCCAGCTCCACCAGGCGCTGAGGGCGGTCAGCTCCGGGGACGCGATCCTCACTCCGCGCATCACCCGAGAGCTGCTCAACCGGCACATGCTCAGCCCCGTGGCCTCACCCCGTCAGCGCGCGGCACGCCAGCACCTCGACCGTCTCAGTCCGCGTGAGCGCGAGGTGGCCGAGCTGGTGGCCGAGGGGCTGACGAATTCGGAGATCGCTCAGCGCCTCGTCCTGGCCCCGGACTCGGTCAAGAAGAACGTCACCCGGATCCTGACCAAGCTGGACCTGCGCGACCGGGTGCAGCTCGTCATCCTCATGCGCGACGCCCAGTCCTGAGCCTCCGCCCCGCCCCCTCAGGCCGCGGTGGCCAGGGCCAGGGCCGGCTGCTGCGCCGGGGCCCGGTAGACGAGGCGGGACTGGGCCAGGTAGTTGACGACGAAGAGCGTGGAGTCCACCAGCACCTTGGCCAGCCACAAGGGCGCGCCGGCTCCGGTGAGGACTGAGATGCCGGCGTAGGAGGTCGCCGCGACCCCGCCCTGGACCGCCGCGTAGCCGCCGGCCGAGCGCCAGAAGGTTTCCGGGCCGGCCCCGAACAGGCGCCGGCTGAGTAGGAAGCCCAGGGTGCAGGAGACGACCCGGGCCCCGGCGACGGCGTAGAGCACGGATCCGGTCAGCGAGTTGAGGATGAGGACCAGGACGTAGTCGACCGTCCAGCCGGAGAAGGACACGGCGGCGAAGAGGACAACCATCGGGACGCGGCGGCGCATGCGGGCCCACTGGTCCAGGATGGTGGATGGGGAGGCAGGGAGGGTCGCCGGTGCGGGGAGGGCAGGGCTTGTCGTCATGGCTTCAGCCTCTCCTGAGGCCTTATGCCGACTGTTTGACGCGCCTGTGCCGTACCTGTGAGAGCCGGTCGTTGGGATCCTGCGGACGTGCCGCCCTGACCTCCCGCCTCAGAACAGGGCGTCGGTCTGCGGTCCGGCCGCAGGAGCGCTCGACGACGGCGAATCGGGGGATGGCGTCATCCCCTGTGTCCGGCCGCCCCGGGTCCAGCCCGGCCCCGTGGGCACCGGGCGGCCCTGCTGGAAGGCGGTGGCGGCGCCGCGGGCCCGGGAGTCGGCGGCCTCATTCATGGGGTGGCCGACGTGCCCGCGCACCCACTCGAAGCGCACGGTGCGCCCCGTGAGCGCGGCATCGAGGTCCTTGACGAGGTCGGCGTTGAGGACGGGCTTGCCATCGGCCTTGCGCCAGCCGCGCTTCTTCCAGCCGTGACGCCACTTGGTCAGGGAGTTGATGACGTACTGGGAGTCGCACTGGATGAGGAGCTCCTC
>CAUVMS010000048.1:0-18292 GCA_963552815.1 uncultured Actinomyces sp.
AGCATGGACCAGATCTGGACCATGAGGGAGTTGTGGTAGGCCAGGTCGGAGACCTTGCCGGTGTACTTGCCCTGGCCGAGGTACTGGAGGAGCTCGGTGGGGGCGACGATCGCCTCGGCCTTGAGGTCGACGGCGGGGCAGGCGATGCGGGTCAGGGCACGCAGGACCTCGGTGATGGCGTGGACCTCGGGCTGGCCCTGGCAGTCGGTGCCCAGGCGCTTGATGGTGAAGGCGATGGCGTCCAGGCGCAGCACCTCGACGCCGCGGTTGGCCAGGTCCAGGACGATGCTCGCGAACTCGGCCATGACGCGGGGGTTGCGCCAGTTGAGGTCCCACTGGAAGGAGTTGAAGGTGGTCCACACCCAGCCGCTGACGTCGTCGTCCCAGGTGAAGTTGCCGGGGGCGAAGTCGGGGAAGATCTCCGGCAGGGTGCGCTCGTAGGCGTCGGGCTCGGTGCGGTCGGGGAAGATGAGGAAGTAGTCGCGGTAGCGCTGCTCGCCGGCGCGCGCCCGCACCGCCCACTCGTGCTCGGCGGCCACGTGGTTGAGGACGAGGTCCATCACCAGGGAGATGCCCTCGGCGCGCAGCTCACCGGCCAGGTGCTCGAGGTCGTCCATGGTGCCCAGGTCCGGGCGCACGGTGCGGTAGTCGGCCACCGCGTAGCCGCCGTCGGAGTCGCCGGGGCGCGGAGTGAGTAGGGGCATGAGGTGGAGGTAGGTGACGCCCAGCTCACGCAGGTAGTCGATGCGGTCCTCCACGCCGCGCAGGGTGCCGGCGAAGCGCTCGGTGTAGGCGGCATACCCGACGCGGCCGGGGTGCTGGGCCCAGGCGGGGTCGAGGGTGCGGGTCAGGTCCAGGCGGCGCAGCTCGTGCTCCCGCTCCGTGTAGGCCCGAGCCGCCAGGGCCAGCAGGTTGAGGGCCTCCTCCTCGGCGGCCTCGCCGTAGAGGGTGGTCAGCCCGTCGAGGAGGTCGGGGTACCAGGTCTCCACGCGCGTGAGGAAGACGTCGCGTTCGGCGGCCTCAAGCGGGTCCAGGACGTGGAAGACGATGTCGTCGAGTGACGGCGGGAGGGGCGTGATGGCGCTCATGGAACCATGGTCCCCGATTCGACGCCATCACGGTACCGATTTCCTCACCCTCTCGGCGGCAGAGGACAGCTGTGGGTGGGGGAGCCGGCTCAGCCCGCTGCCGGCGGGGCAGCCACCTGCCGACAGGACCCGAACACCGACGGGGAGCCGGCCGCTGACTGGGCCCCGCCACCGGTGGGGACATTCTGCACGGCCGGGTGCGTCCCCGGCCGCAAGAACGGGAGCACCGCGGCTCCGCGAGCACTGGGACGTCAGGATCCGACGGCGTCGTAGGACTCGCGGTGGGCCAGGATCTGGGCGGAGTTGTCCTGGATCCAGGCACGCAGCGCGCCGATGGGTGCCCGGAGACTGCGACCCAGGTCGGTCAGCTCGTAGTCGACGCGCGGCGGCACCCCCGGCAGCTGGGTACGCGTCACCAGGCCGTCGCGCTCCATGGAGCGCAGCGTCTGGGTAAGGACCTTGGGTGTCACCCCGCCGACCCGCGTGCGCAGCTCTCCGAAACGGGTCGGCCCGTCGGCCAGGACCGTCACCACCAGCGGGGTCCAGCGGTCAACGACGTGGCGCAGCACCGTACGCGACGGGCAGGCGGGCGAGAGGATGTCGAAGTCAAAGACCGCCGCCTGAGATCCATCATCGGTTGCAGCAACACGGTATCCGGAGTTCTCCGAAGGAGCCGCACCTCCCGACTCGCCTGTGGATGGTTCCGCAGCGGCCGGCGCGGAGGCGCCACCAGCAGGGCCGGTACCGCCAGCGCTCCCCGCACTGCCTGCGCCGCCTCGTACTGTCTCCCGCCGCTCAGCCAGTAGTCCCTCGGCCCGTGACACAACACACTCCCTTAGTTACTTTGAGGTACTCAGTATCCAGATCATACCATCAAGTCATCACGAGAGCGCCGGAAGCCGGACGCACTCGCCTCAGACAACACCCACTTACCAGGAGGAAGCCATGAAGATCACCGTCATCGGAGGAACCGGCATGGTCGGCTCGGCCACCGTCACCGAGGCCGCCGGCCGTGGGCACGAGGTCATCTCCGCCTCCCGTTCGGGCCGTCACGCCGAGGGCGCCTCGCAGGACATCGGCCTGGCCCTGTCCGACACGCAGGCCGTCGTCGACCTCGTCGACAGCTCCGACGCCACCGTCATCGCCGTCTCCGCCGGCCGCGGAGAGCCCGCCCAGCCCGTCATCGACGCCCACCGCGCCCTCATCGCGGCCGCCCCCACCGGCCGGCTCATCGTCGTCGGCGGCGCCGGCTCCCTGCTCACCCCCGACGGCACCCGCCTGGTGGACACCCCCGGGTTCCCCGAGGAGTACAAGCCCGAGGCCCAGGCCTTCTCCGAGGTCCTCGACCTCTACCGCGAGGCCGGCAGCGCTCTGACCTGGACCCTGCTCTCCCCCGCGCCCGCATTCACCGACAAGCCGCGCACCGGCAGTTACGTCGAGGGCACCGACCAGCCCGCAGGCAGCGAGATCTCCGTGGCCGACTTCGCCGTCGCCCTGGTGGACGAGGCCGAGAGGGATGGCCACCGCAGCCGGCGCTGGACCATCGCCAACGCCTGAGCGCGCGGTCACTCGCAGCACCCCCGCCGAGCCGGGCCGGTTCCATGCGACCGGGCCGGCTTGGCCGGTGCGCCCCATGCGGTGCAGGCTTGACCCATGACTGCCATCGCCCTGACCATCGCCGGCTCTGAGGCCTCGGGCGGCGCCGGTGCCCAGACCGACCTCAAGACCTTCCACACCCTCGGCGTCTACGGCTGCACGGCCCTGACCTGCATCGTGTCCATGGACCCCAAGGACGGCTGGAACCATCGCTTCGTCCCGGTCGACCCGGCCGTCATCGCCGACCAGATCGAGACCTGCGCCGCCGTCCACTCCCGCGTCGACGCCGTCAAGATCGGCATGCTGGGCACGGCCCCCACCATTGACGTCGTGGCGCGGGCCCTGGAGACCTACGACTTCCCCACCGTGGTGCTCGACCCGGTTCTCATCTGCAAGGGCCAGGAGTTCGAAGGCGCCCTTGAGGTGGACAACGCCCTGCGCTCCAAGATCCTGCCGCGCGCCACGATGACCACCCCGAACCTCTTCGAGGCGGCCACCCTGGCGGGCATGGATGAGATCACGACGGTCGAGCAACTCAAGGACGCCGCCAAGCGCATCCACGACCAGGGCGTCCCCAACGTCCTGGCCAAGGCCGGCCCGTCGCTGGGCACCGGCACCGCGCTGGACGTCTTCTACGACGGCACCACCTTGGAGGTCCTTGAGGTCGAGGCCGTGGGCACCGAGCGCGTCCACGGCGCCGGCTGCACCCTGGCGGCCGCGGTCACCGCCGAGCTCGCCAAGGGTGCCGGCCCGCTTGAGGCCGCCGTCACCGCCAAGGAGGTCGTCTCCTCCTCCATCCGGCACGGGCTGCGCGGCAACATTCCCTTCCCCTACGTCTACCAGGGCGAGTACCGGCAGGGTTGAGCCGCACCGCTGAGGCGCCCCTCGGTTCCTCACCGATCCTCCCGCTTCACCACCCGCCGCCGCCGGTTGTCAGCCCGTCGGCGGCGGACACGCATCACCCCCACCCGGTTCTGTCACTCCGGGAGACTTTTCAAGCCGGCTACCCCTGTCACTGGCACAGCCATATCGCCTTGACCTGCGCAGATGCCCCAGGCCCACCAACGTGAAGCGGCGCCGACACACCTAAAAGTCTCCGCCAGTGACACTTTGACCTGAACGAACCGGGACTCGCCCACATTCCGGTAGATAGATTACCTAGTAACTAGGTAGTCTATGAACTGTGAACGCCTCGACAGCCCGCCTCCTGCGCGGATTCCTGGAACCCTGTCTGCTCTCGCTGCTAGCCGAGCAGGCCGACTACGGCCTGTCCCTGGTTCAGCGGCTCACCGCCGCCGGCCTGGACGAGGTTCCCGGCGGCACGCTCTACCCAGCCCTCATGCGACTGGAGAAGCGCGGCCTCGTCGCCGTCTCCTGGCGCCCCTCCACCTCCGGCCCCGCCCGCAAGTACTACGAGCTGACCGACGCCGGACGCACCGAGCTCGCCGCACGCCGGGCCGAGTGGCGAGCCTTCTCCACGGCGGTCGGCGGCCTCATCGAGGGTCGGACCGCCCGAGCGGAGGCCCCCTCGTGAGGCGCCCCGAGAAAGCCGGCGGCCCGACGCCGGACGCGACAGCCGACTGGTACCGAAGCTTCGAGGCAGAGCTCGCCACTCGCGGCCTGCCCGCCTCCGAGGTCGTGCGCACGGTTGCCTCGACCCACGCCGAGGCGGAGGCAGCCGACCTACCGCCCCAGGACCTGTACGGTCCGGTGGTTCTCTACGCCCGGGAGGTCGCCTCCGCCCTGCGGGACTATCAGGCAACGGCGTCCGTCCCGGCCGGGCTGGCTACCGGCAACGTCGGTGACGTCCGCGCGGCCGACCTCACCGACGTCATTGATCGGGACGACCCAGTCGGTACCGCCAGGCGGGAACCAGCCTCAGCCGCTACCCCGACCAGCACAGCTCAGCCCAAGGGCCCCGTGGTGCTGAACCTGACGAACATATCCGCACGTCGCGGCCGCCGCACGGTCCTGTCGGGCATCAACCTCACCGTCCACCAGGGCGAGGTCGTCGCCGTCGTCGGAGCCAACGGCGCCGGCAAGTCGACCCTGCTTCAGGTCTGCGCGGGCCTGCTGCGCGCGAGCGACGGGAGCATCAAGAGGACGCCGCACTTCGGCTACGCGCCCCAGCTCGACTCCCTGGCACCGCTGCTGACGGTCGATGAGCACCTTCGGCTTTTCGGGGCGGCGCGCGGCATGCGGCGGGGCCGCTCCGTCTCAACGGGTCGCCGGCTCCTGACCCGCCTGGGCTGGACCGCCCGCGGAGACCAGACCGCCGGAACGCTCTCCGGAGGGACCCAGCAGAAGCTCAACGTCGCCCTCGCCCAGCTCGACTCACCCGATCTGCTCCTGCTGGACGAGCCCTACCAGGGCCTGGACACCCTGGCCTACGAGGACCTGTGGGACCTCATCTCCTCGTGGCGCGCCTCAGGCGCGGGCGTCCTGCTGGTCACCCACCTGCTGCGAGACATCGACCTCGTCGACCGCGTCATCGAGCTGCCGGCCCCTCAGGACAGCGCCCGCCGGACGCCCCGATGGACTCCACACCTGCCTCAGCGGAAGGTGCCCGCATGAGCACCCCACCTCCTCACCCACCCGCTTCACAGGTCAAGTCGTCCCGCGACGAGGGCCCCCGGCACGGGTCGACGACGGCGACCACGGCCCTCGTTGCCCTCATCACCCTGCGCGAGCTCGCCCGACGGCGCGGTGCCCTCGCGCTGGCGACCCTCCTGCCGCTGACCTTCTACTTGGTCCGCCTGGAGGTGCACTGGACCGCCATCCGACTCCTGTCGATCGGCCTGGGGTGGGCCACAGCGACGCTGGCGCTGTTCACGCAGGTCTCATCCCGGTCGGTGGACCGCCGTCTCACCGTGAGCGGGGCGCCGCCCGCTGCGCTGCTCCTGGGCAGATACCTCGCCGTTCTTGGTCTGGGGTGGACCATCGGGCTGCTCTACACCGGGCTCGTGCTGACCACGATCGGCGACGAGCTGACCCGCCCGGGCACGGTGCCGGTCATGCTGCTGCTGACGGCCACCGTCGCCACTCCCCTGGGCTCACTGGCGGCCGCCCTGGTTCCGCGGGACCTGGAGGGTGCGCTCCTGCTGCTGTCGGTCATGGCGGTCCAGGTGCTTGTTGACCCCTCCGAGGGCTGGACCCGCGTCCTGCCGCTGTGGTCGACCCGGGAGCTCGCCAGCGTCGTCGTGGAGAACCTGGGGCCGGACGCCGGCGCCTATCTGCACCGGGGGCTGGCACATGGCGCGGCCATGGCCCTCCTGTTGACGACGGCGAGCTGGGCCGTGGGCGCCCTGCGTCTGCGCACGGTCAGCCTCCCGGCGCCCGACCGGCCTACTCGTAGGCGGGCTCGGGGGTGACGTCGCGCGCCATGTTGGCGAAGCGTGAGACGTGCCCCTGGAAGGCCACCGGGATGGTGCGGGTCTGCCCGTTGCGGTGCTTGGCCACGATGATGTCGGCCTCGCCGGGGCGCTCTTCGTTGTTGTAGTACTCCGGGCGGTGCAGCAGGATGATGATGTCGGCGTCCTGCTCCAGGGAGCCGGACTCGCGCAGGTCGCTCATCTGGGGCTTGTTGCCGGTGCGCTGCTCGGGACCGCGGTTGAGCTGGGCGACGGCGATGACCGGGATCTCCAGCTCTTTGGCCAGCAGCTTGAGGGACCGGGAGAACTCGGAGACCTCCTGCTGACGCGACTCGACCCGCTTACCCGAGCTCATGAGCTGGAGGTAGTCGATGACCATGAGCCCCAGGTTGTGCTGCTGCTTCATGCGCAGCGCCTTGGAGCGGATCTCCGGCATCGTGAGGTTGGGCGAGTCATCAATGAACAGCGGCGCGTTGGAGACGGGGTTGTAGGCCACGGCGACGTCGGTCCAGTCCCGGTCCTCCATCTGGCGCGATCCGCGCAGCTTGTTCATGTCCACGCTGGACTCAGCGGCCAGGATGCGCATCATGAGCTCCATGCGCCCCATCTCCAGGGAGAAGTAGCAGCTGGTGATGCCGTGGTGGATCGAGGCCGAGCGGCAGAAGTCGACGGCGAGCGTGGACTTACCCATGGCGGGGCGCGCAGCCACGATGATCATCTGGCCGGGGTGGAGCCCGCCGGTGAGCTCGTCGAGCTCGATGAAGTCGGTGGGGACTCCGGTCAGCGCCCCGTTGTCGCGGTTCTGGGCGGCCTCAATCTCAAGGTTGGCTTCACCCAGGAGCTCGGAGACGGCGACGTAGTCCTCCTTCTCGCCGTCGTGGTGGGCCACCGAGTAGACCTCGGCCTCAGCCAGGGTGACGAGCTCGGCGATGTCTCCGGCGTCGGTGGAGTACCCGAGCTGGGTGATGCGGGTGCCGGCCTGGACCAGGCCGCGCATGAGCGCCTTGTCCTTGACGATGCGGGCGTAGTAGCCGGCGTTGGCGGCGGTGGGGACGGTGGCCATGAGGGAGGCCAGGTAGGGGGCGCCGCCGATGCGCTCGAGCTCGCCGCGCCTGGAGAGCTCGTCGGCCACGATGAGGGGATCGGCGGGCTCGGAGCGGTTGTAGACCTCGACGATGGCGTCGAAGATCGACTCGTGGGCCGAGCGGTAGAACTCCGGGCCGCGCAGGACGTCGATGACGTCGGTGATGGCCTCCTTGCTGAGCAGCATGCCGCCCAGCGTGGCCATCTCGGCCTCGAGGTCCTGCGGTGGGAGACGGTCGAAGGCGGAGCTGTCGGTGCGGAGGCTTCCGCCGCCGGCGCTGTCCGAGCCGGTCTGAGCACCCATGCCGTTGTCCATCCCGGCCACCTTCCGCACTGTCACGCCGGTTGGCACCGGCCCGTCCTACCGCTCCCGACGACGTTGTCCCCCGCCAGGAAGTCGTCCCCCGCCAGGAAGACGCTCGCCCGCACGAGGCGCGCGCGTGACCATAACGCCATCGGGGAGACCTCGCAAACTCTCAAGTTCACCAATACTGGGGATATCCGCAGCCCTCTTGTGGGAAGGCCCCCATCACCTGGGGACAGAGGCGGGTCCGCTGTGGACAGTGATGTGGGTACCTGGTGCGGCCGTCCCAACGCTGGGCGACTTTTCGTTGATATGCCGGCGATCCAAGAGTTCAGCCTTCCTAAAGGTACTTCCCACGACATCACAATGTGATCTGTGGACAAGTGGGTAAACCTGTGGACAAACGTCAGGTTCGACTTGAGGTCCACGCCGTTTGTGGTTCTCCTACAGGGTGGTCCGCGCCAGTTATCCCCAGACCCCCTCACCTCAGTCAGACAGCGGCCCCACCAAGCACATCCTCAGCAAATATTCAGCCTACTAGTACTTTCCTTGAAGAGAAATAATTGTGCGATCCCCCAGGGGAATCGGGGTGACCAGTCGGTCCAGTCACATCCACGATCCGTCCCTTTGATCGCGTCCTCAACCTCATCCTCAACCTAGCCGTGAGGGCCCCTCGACACAGACGCATTCGATGCTCGGTCCCGGCTCTCACGTGCACCGACACGCATCGGCGGCAGGCGCCGCCGAGCGGGCCCCGCGCGGCCTCCACCCCCACGCGATCGACAGGCGCCGGAGCCTTGCCGATGCTCTCCTGCGGCCCGCCCTGGTCCACAATGGGGGCCGTGCCCGAAGCCAGCAGCCCCACCTCCCCCGGTCTCAACCGCCAGGTCCTGTCCCTGGCCCTGCCCGCTCTGGGGGCGCTGATCGCCGAACCGCTCTTCGTGCTGGCGGACTCGGCGATGGTGGGCCACCTCGGCGCGGTGAGCCTGGCCGGTCTGTCCCTGGCCTCGACGATCCTGACGACGACGGTGGGCCTGTTCGTCTTCCTGGCCTACGCCACCACGGCCACGACGGCGCGCCTGTTCGGGGCGGGACGGCGCAGGGAGGGGCTGTGTGCCGGCGTCGACGGGATGTGGCTGGCGCTCCTGCTGGGGCTGGGGGCAGGGGCCTTCCTGGGGCTGGCCGCCCCCTGGCTGACTGAGGCGATGGGCGCCCACGGCCCAGTGGCGCAGGCCGCTGTCGCCTACCTGCGTGCCTCCTGCCCGGGGCTGCCGGGCATGTTCGTCGTCCTGGCTGCCACTGGCGTGCTACGCGGCCTGCTGGACACGCGCACACCCTTCGTCGTGGCCACCGCCGGCGCGGTCCTCAACGTCGTCGTCAACGCGATCCTGCTGTACGGCGTCGGGATGGGGATTGCGGGCTCCGGCGCCGGCACCGCGATCGCGCAGACGGCCATGGCGCTGGCACTGGCCCTCCCCATCATCCGGGAGGCCCGGGCTGCCGGTGTGGGCCTGCTCCCCCACCGCGCAGGCCTGCGGGCGTCCCTGGGCAGTGGCACGCCGCTGCTCATCCGCTCACTGAGTCTGCGCGTGGCGATCCTGGCGACCGTGTGGGCGGCGACGGCGCTCGGAGAGGTACCCCTGGCCGCCCACCAGGTGGTCAACGCCCTGTGGACCTTTGCGGCCTTCGCCCTGGACGCGCTGGCCGTGGCGGCACAGGCGCTCATCGGCACCGCCCTGGGGCAGGCGCAGAGAGCCGACACCGACTCCGCTGCCACCAGCACTGAGGTCGACCTCACGGCCGACACCCCAGCCAGCACCGAGGCTCGGACCGCCTCGGCCACGGCGGGCTGGTCCATTGATGAGCTCCTGCGGCGGATGCTGGCCTGGGGCGCCGGAACCGGCGTGCTCATCGGAATGCTCATGGCAGCGGGTGCCGCTTGGCTGCCGCGCGCCTTCACCTCGGACGCGGGCGTCATCGCAGCCGCAACGCCGACCCTCCTGGTGGCGGCGAGCGCACTGCCGCTGGCCGGGGTCGTCTACCTGCTCGACGGCGTCCTCATGGGTGCTGGCGACGGCCGCTACCTGGCGTGGGCGGGCCTGATGACGCTGGTGCCCTACGTCCCCCTGGCGCTCCTGGTCGGCAGCGACGCGCTTCCGGAGAGTTCAGGCTCAACGTCGGGACTCGTCCAGCTGTGGATCGCCTTCGCGTGGGTCTTCATGGCCGCCCGCGGCGCCACCACCTACCTGCGCGCCCGCGGCACCGCCTGGCGCCACTGATTGGCCTCTCGCCGCGTCCGCCGCACCACCTATCCCGCCTGTCCCCGCGTGTTCGTACCTTATGTCGTGCGTTCGAGGGGTAAAGGGTACGAACGCGCGCCCTACCCTACGAACACGACGCCGGTGGCCACAGAGCTGTTGCACCCTGCCGCATCCACAGGGCTCTGATGCTCCGGTGGCCGCCTCAGCCACTGCCCATCACTCTTGCCACATGGAGCCCTATCCCGAACCGCCTCGGCTGCCACCCGTTGTCGCATCCGCCGGCCCACCGGCCGCTATGCGCAATCCCGTGAGGGTCCTTCGTGGTGTCTACGCGGACATCGGCGCACAGGACCTACCTCAGTGGGAGGCCCACGAGCGCCTCAGTCTGGCTCGCTGCGCCGCTGCCTGTCTGCAGGTCGAGTCCGCTCGCTGCCTGAGCCACGAGTTCGCCGCACTCATTCACGGTCTGTGGTTACGGGAGCATGAGCCGGACATCAGCGTCGTCGTCCCATCACGACCGCACCATCCCCACCAGAAGCTCCCCCTCCCACCAGGAGCGCGGCGAACTGCGTATCTGCGCCGACGACGTCTGACTCTGACGCAGGAGGACATCACCACCGTCTCGGGTCTGCCTGTGAGCACCTTGATGCGTACCACGGTCGACTGTGCCTTCGACCTTCCCGCCCACGACTCGGTCTGTGTGGTCGAGTCGGCGCTTCGGACTGTCGCCCGTCCGTCGCGATACCAGTACTCGCAGTCAGACCGTCGAGTCGAGGCCGCCCGATCTCAGCTCCAAGCCGCCGTCACAGCGCAAGGCAGACGTGCAGGGGCGCGGCGTGCACGCGCAGTCGTCGCCATGGCCTCACCTTTCGCCGAATCACCAGGCGAGTCGCTGCTGCACTGGTTCGTGCGTGCCTTGGGCCTGCCTGCTCCGCGTCTTCAGATGGCGATCGAGGATACGGACAATGCCCGCCTCTACTTCCCCGATGAGGCCTGGCCGGAGTACAGGGTGCTGGCGGAGTTCGACGGGCAGATCAAGTACAAGAATCCCGAGAACCTGTGGAAGGAGAAACAGCGCCAAGACGCCCTCACTCGAATGGGCTGGCGCATCGAGCGCTTCATCTGGGCGGACTTCAAGCACCTCGATGTGCTGCGCTCCCGGATCATGGCTCTCTTCCCGGCGACCGTTGCCCGCACCGTACGTCCCGGTAGCAGACCTGTGGAGATGACCGCCGTCTCCCGGCCACGCGTTCGTACCTTATGGCTCGCGTTCGAGGGGTAAAGGGTACGAACGCGCGCCCTACCCTACGAACCGGGCGTCAGTACGACGTCGTCGGGCCGGGTACCTCCCGAAAGGAGGACCCGACCCGACGGCGGCAGGATGCCCGGCGCTCAGCGAGCGGGGACGACGTTGACCTCGAGAGGGGCCACGACGTCGGCGTGCAGGCGCACGGAGGCGCTGTGGCGGCCGGTCGACTTGATCGGCGGCACGACCTGGATCTTGCGGCGGTCGATGGCGGGGCCGCCAGCAGCCTTGACGGCGTCGGCCAGGGTCGCGGTGGTCACGGCGCCGAAGAGGCGGCCGTTCTCACCGGCGGTGGCGGAGACGGTGACGACGTTCTCCTGCAGCCAGGTGCGCGCGGTCTGGGCGTGCTCGAGGGACTCGATGGAGCGCTTGCGGCGCGCCTCGGCCATCTGGTCGATCTGGCGCTGGGCGCCCTTGGTCCACGGGGTGGCCAGCTTGCGGGGCAGGAGGTAGTTACGGGCGTAGCCGTCCTTGACCTCCACGACCTCACCGGCGGAGCCGAGGTGGGAGACGTCGTGCGTGAGGATGAGCTTGGTGGTCATTGCGCGTGCCTCCGATCAGCGAGCCGAGCTCGAGTAGGGCAGCAGAGCCATCTCGCGGGCGTTCTTCACGGCCTTGGCGATCTTGCGCTGCTCCTGGACGGAGACGCCGGTGACGCGACGGGCGCGGATCTTGCCGCGGTCGGAGATGAACTTCCGCAGCGTGGCGGTGTCCTTGTAGTCGATGGTGCCGACCTTGATGGCCTTGACGGGGCTGACCTTCTTCTTCGGCTTGCGAAGTTGGGGCTTCGCCATGGTGGTACTCCTTGGTCTGAGCGCCTGGGCGCTCTACGAGATGAAAAGTGTGTGGTGAAGGGAACGGGTTGACGACGTCGCGGCTTTAGAACGGGGGCTCGTCACCGAAGGAGGTGGAGCCGCCCGTGGCCCACGGGTCGTCCGCGGCGCCGCCGGCGGGGGCGTTGTACCCGGACTGGCCCTGGCCGCCGAAGCCGCCACCGCCGTTGTAGCCGCCCTGCTGGGGGCCGCCCTGGTTGTAGCCGCCCTGACCGCCCTGGTTGCCGCCGAAGCCTCCGCCCTGGTTGCCGCCGAAGCCTCCGCCCTGGGGGCCGGCCTGGCCGCCCCCGAAGCCGCCCTGGCCGCCGCCTCGCGGCTGGCGGGTGACCTGGGCCTTGGCGTAGCGCAGGGAGGGGCCGATCTCATCGACCTGCATCTCCACGACCGTGCGGTTCTCGCCCTCACGGGTGGTGAAGGAGCGCTGGACCAGGCGGCCCTGGACGATGACGCGCGTGCCCTTGGTCAGCGACTCGGCCACGTTCTCCGCGGCGTCGCGCCAGATCGAGCAGCGCATGAACAGGGTCTCCCCGTCCTTCCACTCGCCGGCCTGGCGGTCGAAGGTGCGCGGCGTGGAGGCGACCGTGAAGGAGGCCACCGCTGCCCCGGAGGGCGTGAAGCGCATCTCGGGGTCCGCGGTGAGGTTCCCGACGATGGTGATGATGGTGTCTCCGGCCATGGCGTTGTCTCCGTTCCCGGTAGAGGCTCAGGCCTCGGGACGCAGCAGCTTGGTGCGCAGAACGGTCTCGTTGAGGCCGAGCTGGCGGTCGAGCTCCTGGGCGATCTCGGGCGTGGTGGTCATGTCCACGACGGCGTAGAAGCCCTCGGACTTCTTCTTGATGTCGTAGGCCAGCCGGCGCTTGCCCCAGATGTCGACCTTGTCCACGGTGCCCCCGTTGCTGGGGACGACCTGCAGCAGCTTCTCGAGCGTCGCGTTGGCGGTGCGCTCGTCCGTCTCGGGGTCGAGGATGATCATGATCTCGTAGTGACGCATGCTTGGTACCCACCTCCTCTGGTCTGTGGCGGTCACGGTCCTTCCGTGACAGGAGGGTGATGCGTGCGGTGCACCATCCGGCGGAAACAGGCTTCATTCCGCCTTCCGCCCGACGACGCAGCCAGTTCGCCACATTACCGGACAACCCGTCGGCCCTGAAAGCCGAGACGGTGGGCCGACGACGTGCCATGCAACACGTCGTCGGCCCACCGTCAGGTGCGTGCCGGAAGACAGGCGTCAGCCGCTGCGAGGTGGAGCGCTCAAGGACACCCTACTGAACAGCAGGCCTCGCATCTTGTTGTCCTTGCCTGTTATTGGGCTGCTGCTGATTCCGCTCAGGGTTACCCGGCGGCTGCGGAGGGTCCGGCGGCGGCGGCGTCTGCTTATTGCCGCCCTCGTTGCCGATGCCACCTCCATCCGACGGCTCTGACGTCGGCTCGCCGCCGGGCGACGGCGTGCTTTCGGGCTGCGTCGCCTCAGGCGTGGGTTCGGCGGTGGGAGTCTGGGTCTCCTCGGGCTGGCTGGTGGGGGTCGCGGTGGACTCGTCATCCGGCTCGGCGGTGGGCTTCGCGGTGCTGGTACTGCCGCCGCGCGTGGCGGGGATGTTCGCCGGGTCCGGGAACTCCTCGACCTTGAGCCCCTCGTGGGCGACCTTCATGTAGTCGATGAAAATGTCCGCCGGGTAGGTCGAGCCGGTGATCTCCTCATACTCGCCCCAGGGCGTGATCGACTCCTCCGAGCCGTCCTCACCGGTCTGGTAAAGGGTCACGGCGGTCACCACCTGGGGGGTGAAGCCCACAAACTGGGCGGACTTGTTGTCCGACGACGATCCGGTCTTCGCGGCGACCGGACGGTCCATCTGGGCGGCCACCTTGTCCGCACTGCCGTTCGCACCGGAGACGACCTGCTGGAGGGCGTAGGTCGTGTCCGCCATGACATCCTCGTCGAACTCCCGCTTGCCGGCGGTCGGCGGCGTGTAACGGTCCGAGCCGTCGGCGTTCTTCACGCTGGCCACCATATGGGGATCGCGCTTAACGCCCTGCGCGGCGAAGGTCGAGTAGGCCGAGGCGATGTCGATCGTGTGCGGCGAGGCCGAGCCCAGGACGTTCTGGACGAGCTCCCGCTCCACATCGGACTGCAGCCCGGCGGTGTTCTTGGGATAGCCCGCGCGGTTGGCCACGTCGGCCGTCGCCTGCGAGTCGACCTGGTTGGTCAGGTCCCGATTGAGCTGGAGGTAGGGCGTGTTGAGCGAGCGCTCCGTGGCCTCGACCAGGTCCGCCGACTTCAAGGAGACGTTCTTGAAGTTCTGGAACTCGTGCCCCTCGATGGTCATCGGCGAGGCGGCCGAATAGCTGCTGCCCAGGGACCACCCGTTCTCCAGCGCGGCTACCAGCGCGAAGGGCTTGAAGGTGGAGCCTGCCTGTGCGATGGCGTCGGTCGAGGTATTGACCTGGCTGGTCAGGTAGTCCTCACCCCCGTAGAGCGCGAGGATGCCCCCCGTCTTGGGGTCGATGGACACCAGCGCCTTGCGCAGGTTCGGCGAGGCGCCCTCGGGCAGGGAGTTCACCGCGTTGACGGCGGCGTCCTGGTTCTTCAGGTTGATGGTGGTGACGATCTTGAAGCCGCCGGTGTCGATCTGCTCCGGCGAGAGTCCGGCCTTGCTCTGAAGCTCGGTGCGCACCATCTGGAGCAGGTAGCCCTTGCTCCCGGCGTAGAGCTGATCGGTCTTGGGCGCCTGCGTGGCCGGCATCCCCGCCTGCTTGGCCTCGTTGTACTGCTCCTGGGTGATATAGCCGTCGTCGGCCATGAACTGCAGGACTCGAGCCCAGCGCTCCTGGGCCTTGTCCGGGTCCTCGGCCGGGTCCCAGGCACTGGGGGACGGCAGGATTCCCGCCAGGAGGGCCGCCTCCGACGGGGTGAGGTCCTTGGCGGACTTGTTGAAGAACGCCTTGGAGGCGGCCTCGATGCCGTAGGCACCCCGACCGAAGTAGACCGTGTTGAGGTAGTCGCCCAGGATGTCCTTCTTGGACTTCTCACGGTCGATCTTGATGGCCATGATGGCCTGACGGAACTTGCCGCTGTAGGAGCTCGTGGTGTCGACGTAGTAGTTCTTCACGTACTGCTGCGTCAGGGTCGAGGCACCCTGGGTGTCACCTCCGCGCAGGTTGTTCACCAGGGCGCGGGCGATGCCCTTGGGGTCGACGCCTTTGTTGGAGTAGAAGGAACGGTCCTCCGAGGCCACGACCGAGTTGCCCACGTACTCCGGCAGGGAGGAGGCGTCCACGGACTCGCGATTGATCTCGGCGAACTTACCCATCTCCGTCGAGCCGTCGGCGTAGTACACCGTGGTGGTCTGCGCCAGGGCGAACTCGCTGGGGCTGGGGACCTTGATGGTGTTGTAGGCCCACATGAAGGCGCCGATGATGCTCAGGACACCCAGCAGGAAGGTGCCCAGGACGAACCGCCAGCTGGGGATCCAGCGATGGATCCTGCCCTTGCCTGCGCGAGGGTAGTTGAAGAAACGGCGCTTGCGCCCCGAGGAGACTCCCTTGGACCGCTCGGCCTGGGAGAGCTTGCGACCCTTTCCGGGTTTCTTGGCCGGCTCCGCGGTCTTGCCCAGAACCTGTCGACCGGCACTGGCCACCTGGGTCAGCTTCTTGCCGACGGGGCGGCTGGGTCCGCCCCCGTTCGTGCCTTCTGCCACGCGCTCCTCGTTTCGGTTGACTGTCATAGAGACTGGGTACCGCGACGGCGCGGGGGATAACGCTCCGGTTGCGGTCTTCGGTCCCATCATGACCGATATTGGTCGCGGACGCCGACTCGGATGAGGACCGACATCCTGCTGCTTGCCGACGGCGATCGCTGCGGACGAGCCACATCGGGCGTCGGATGCGGTCCAGTATGAGGGAACAGTGGGGAGTGATGGTAGCGATGCATACCTGGGAAACAGCCATGACGCCGCTGCTGGACGTTACCGTAACTCCACCTGATCCGCCCTGACCAGCGTGCTCCCGCGCCTTGCGCGCAGGGAGCCGACCGCGGCAGAACCAGAATGTGAGTTCGCGCCCAGCCGGCGTCGAGATGCACTGAGAACATCGGAGATTAATCGGGACAATAGTCCCGCGACACAAGTGAGACACTAGGTGTGACACTGACAACGTGTCAGTTCCTCGTCCCTTCGCCGGCACGAGGAGCACTGGCTACCGTCCGCTCTGCTCACCGGGGAGATAAGCCTTGGACGCCAGTTCAGCCCTCCAGACCCTCAGCATCATCCTCCAAGTCGTCATCATCCTCACCTGCCTCATCGTCGGGGCGAAGAAGGGCGGCATCGCCCTCGGTCTCATCGCTGGGATCGGCCTGCTGGTCCTCGTCTTCGGTTTCCGTCTGGAGCCGGGCGAGGCTCCGGTCGATGTCATCCTCACCATCCTGGCCGTCATCGGCTGCGCGGCCACCCTCCAGCAGTCGGGCGGACTGGACGTCATGATGCAGATGGCCGAGCGGGTGCTGCGTCGACATCCCGAGCAGATCACCATCCTGGGACCGTGCGTCACCTGGTTCCTCACCGTCCTGTGCGGAACCGGCCACGTGGTCTACACGATGCTCCCGATCATCGCGGACATCGCCATCAAGAAGGACATCCGGCCCGAGCGGCCCATGGCCGCATCCTCGGTCGCCGCCCAGATGGGGATCACCGCCTCACCGGTCTCCGTCGCCACGGTCTCGATGGTCTCCATCATCGCCAAGAACACCGACCGGAACTGGTCGGTCCTCCAGATCCTGGCGGTCTCCGTCCCGGCGTCGCTGTGCGGGGTGCTCCTGGCCGCCCTGTGGTCGATGCGCCGCGGCAAGGACCTGGACAAGGACGAGGAGTACCAGAAGCGCCTGGAGGACCCGGAGTTCCGCGCCACCGTCCACTCCAGCTCCGAGACCCTCATCGGCAAGGTGTTCTCGCCCGAGGCATACCGGGCCACCTGGATCTTCCTGGGGGCCATCGCCATCGTCGTCGTCCTGGGCGCCTTCGACGTGCTGCGCCCCGAGTTCCCCACGGGCGACGGCGGGAAGATGGAGCACCTGAGCATGAACCTCGTCATCCAGATGGTCATGCTCGCCGCCGGGGCGTTCATCCTGCTGACCTGCAAGGTGCAGGCCGGCAAGATCGCCTCCACGGCCGTGTTCAAGGCCGGGGCCACCGCCATGTTCTCCATCTTCGGCGTCGCCTGGATGACCGAGACGGTCGTCCAGGCCCACCTGGAGAGCCTGGAGCACAGCCTCGCCGGCGTCCTGTCGAGCCACGTGTGGATGTACGCCATCGTCCTGTTCATCATCGGCAAGCTGGTCAACTCCCAGGCGGCGGGGCTGCTCATCGTCGCCCCCATGGCCCTGTCGCTCGGGGTGAGCCCGGTCGTCGTCGTCGGGTTCATCGGCGCCTCTTACGGTTACTTCATCCTGCCCACCTATCCCTCGGACCTGGCGGCGATCGGATTCGACCCCACCGGCACCACCCGCATCGGCAAGTACGTCATCAACCACTCCTTCCTGGTCCCCGGACTCATCGGAGTCATCACCTCCTGCCTGGTGGGCACCGCGCTGTCCCAGCTGCTGCTGTCGTGAGCCGACCACCCGGTAGGCCGTGAGCGAGCGACCGGCAGGTGCGACGTCGAACACGTCCCTGAGGCCGTCTTTCTGGGCAGAACGTAACAGGGCCGTGTCATCGGGGCTGTCTAGGCTCGTGCCATGACAACTACAGACGCGGCCACCACTTCCGCTATCGCCCTGCGTTTGGAGCTGCTGGGGATCTCCGCCCCGGCACAGGTCAAGCAGAGCGAGGCGGACCGCCTCATGTCCCCCATCCTGGCGCGTCAGCGCGAGCTCTCCCGCCGCCTGGCCTACCGCCCCTGTGCCGCTGACCAGCGCATCCAGACCTTCCTGGACTCCTACCTGGAGGGCGCTGCCGCCACCCCGAGGCTGCCGCGCTCGACCTTCGTCCTGGACCAGCCCGGCCTAGCACGGGTCCTGTCGCTGCCGGTGGACTCCACCAGCTTCACCTCCGACTACGTCGAGAGCTACCAGGTGCTCGGCGGCGTGCTGCACAACCCCCGCAACGACCGGCGCACCACCGCCGGCGTCTTCCACGTCGCCGAGGGCGGCCTGCCGATCCCCGATGACAAGATCGCCGTCCCGCGCGACGTCTTCGCCCGCCTGCTGGCCCACGCCGTACAGGCCCCCGAGGACCTGCTGACCCTGCCGTGGGCCTCCACGCAGGACGAGCCGGCCCGCTGCTTCGTGTCCCTGCTGCTGCGCCCCGTCGTCGTGCCCCGGGTCCCCGGCTTCTCCGCCGAGCGCTCCATGGAGATCCGCTTCATCGCCCCCGGCGGCCTGGTCTCCAACCTGGACTTCGTCGAGGGCATCTTCGGCAACGGCGGCGACCCCTACCTGCCGGAGAACGACGCCTCCCTGGC